>RXIK01000027.1 GCA_004211975.1 Methanosarcinales archaeon
TGGAATCAGTGTTAATCTGTGGCAAATAAAACTTTTAGCCACAGATGAACACTGATTTCACAGATTAACGATATAAATGACTTTTCAGATCGATAGCGCTCAATTTTATCAGTTGTGCTCACACAAGACAACCCAAGGTAACCAGAAAATAATAAAAAGTCTCCGTTTCACCACAAAATTCGCGATCTCTGTGCCTTTTTTGCCCTCTGTGGTTTAATCTATGAGATAATCTAAAGAATATATTATAAGAAATAAAACCACAGAGAGCACAGTGAGCGCAGAGAGGGGTTTTTAGAGTCGCAGAATATGCCCGTGAAGCAAAACTTACGCATTCTTGCTAACGCCCAATCCACCCACAAAATCACTTCTGCGGGGCATGTGCCAACGCCATTATTGCGTCCCTTATTCGCTCAATCGCGAGAACCACGTCGCCACCAGCATCAAACGGTGCCTGTCCAGCCATGTCTGCCTGTATCAGGGCATCGCTGTATGGAATCTCTCCGATCACATCAATCCCGAGCTGGTCCAGATGTGTGCGGATTGCATCACGGTTGCGATCGCTTGCTTTGTTGATCACAGCACATAATTTCTCGATTCCGATCTCTTTGCTTAATTTTTGGATTCGTGTCGCTGTCTCAATTGATCTTGCCCCTGGCTCTACCACCACGATCATTAAATCAACTCCGCGGGCAGTTCCGCGTCCGAGATGCTCGATACCTGCCTCCATATCAAGGATCACGATGCTTTGTTCTCGCAGCAGGACGTGGCGCATTAATGCACGCAGAAGCGAGGATGCGGGGCACATACATCCGGATCCGCCCCGGTCAACGGTGCCCATCGCGATCATGGAAATGCCCTGTTCGGTTGTGCCGAATCGTTCGACAATATCGTCCACCTTCGGATTCAGTTTGAAGATGCCGCCCATGCCGGTGCCTGCCCGTTCTTCGATCAGTTTTCTGTGTTCTGTGAGTGGGGCGGGCGGGTTTTTGATGCCGGTTGCTGACGCCAGGTTCATGTCAGGATCGGCGTCGATTGCAAGAACCGAAAAGCCGTCTTTTGCAAATATCCTGGCGAGCGTGCCTGCAAGCGTGGTTTTTCCAACGCCGCCTTTGCCGGTGATTGCGATTTTCATGGGTGGTCTTGTGTTGGTAGACGGGGTCACCTGGGTCTATTTACTCATAGACCCATGTTTCTTCTGCCCGCGTGTATTTGATCAGTTCTTCGCCTGTGAAATGTATTGCGATCTCACGTTCTGATGATTCGGGCGAATCTGCGGTGTGGATGATGTTTCTGCCAACATCCAGACCGAAATCACCACGGATAGTACCAACTGAAGCATCTGCAGGGTTGGTTGCGCCGCTCATCGTGCGCATAGCCGTGACGGCGTTCTCGCCTTCCACGACCATGCAGACGACCGGGGATGAGGTGATAAAATCGATCAGTAATTTAAAAAAGCCTTTTTCGACGTGTTCCGCATAATGTTTGCGCGCAACGTCGTTAGCGATCATGCGCATCTGCATTGCAATGATCCTGAGACCTTTTTGCTCGATTCTGGACACGATCTCGCCGATCAACCCACGCTGAACGCCGTCTGGCTTGATCATTACGTATGTCTGTTCCATTTAATCTCTCCGGACATAGGTCTTTTGAATGTGAACCAACCCTGGATGTTTTCTCATTTGCTCGCCCACTCGGTCTTCCGCGGGACTCTTTTGAGCTTGAAGTTGTTCTGGCACTTGGATTTACAGAAATAGTATACGGCACCATCTCTTTTAATAAACATCTTACCAGTGCCGGGTTCTATGGCACCTCCGCAGAACGAACAGGTCATTTTCTCCACGCTCTTCACCTACCAGTTGTCAATTTTTTCGCTTCTCTCGACGTTTCAATTAGTATCAGAACGTCCCCGACCTGCACAGGACCTATGCAGTTGCGGGCGATGACTCTGCCCTTGTCCCGTCCGTCAAGCACCCTGCAATTGATTTGTGTTGCCTCGCCGTGCATGCCTGTCGTTCCAACGACTTCTACCACTTCGGCAGGATAGCCCCCATCACCCATATCTTCTGCCACGAGCTCACCTCAACGATGCGATCTTCTCTGCAAGTTCCTCGATCAGACTCTTGCCTTTTCCTGCGTTGATGATTGCAACAGCGGCGCAGCCAACCCCAAAACCGCATGCAGCCCCGAGTTCATCCTGTTTTTTTATATACACATAAGGAATCTTCTTCTCGTCGCAAAGCATTGGCAGGTGTGCCACGATTTCTGGCGGGTTAACATCCTCGCCAATCAATACTATCTGGGCTACCCCACGTTCAACTGATTTTGTTGCTTCATTCGTTCCTTTCTTGATCTTTCCTGTATCTCTTGCGAGTTCCAGCGATTCCAGCGCTTTTTCACGTAGATCGTCAGGAACCTCGTATGTAACATACATTTGTGCCATTTTATATCTCCTTCTGGATTAAATCCGTCATCGGTGTCTAACTCGAATCTTCGGTACATAAAATAGCAGCAGAGAGTGTATATATATGTTGCTATGCACATTGCTACAAGCCCCTTGATTTCTGATATTCTGTAATTAAATCAACTATCTATGGGCAGCTACAGCCAACACCAACCACACCAGAACATGATCCGTATCCGTGTTACTGGCATGATGTGCAGTGGCAGATGCCAAGAAACGTTAAGTGGAATGTCACTTAAGTAGCGTATGGAATTAGTAATAGAGAATTGAGCAGGCGTGCCCGGAACACCGGACCCCCGCCCATGTGAATAAAATGAATCCGTCAGATATATCAAACACACTAAAAGACGCAAGTCTCGACATACTCCAGTGTATCCAGTGCGGCACATGCAGCGGAAGCTGTCCATCAGGCAGATATACGAGCCTGAACACAAGAAGAATCATTAGAGGGGCGCGTGTCGGCAGGACTGTTCTGCACGATAAAGACCTCTGGGCATGCACCACCTGCTACACGTGTCAGGAACGCTGCCCACGAGATATCCGGATCGCTGACGCGATTCTTGCGATCCGAACAATCGCCGTGCGTGAAGGACTCATGTTACAGGAGCACATACGAGTCAGCCAGCTGGTGCTGCAGTATGGTCACGCCGTGCCAATCAACGATGCAACAAAGGAAAAACGCGAGAAACTCGGAATGACCCCGGTTCCCGAGACTGTTTGCATGTACCCTGAAGCACTCCGGGAAGTGCGAACGCTTCTTTCATTATGTGAATTTGACAAACTCTGCGCCAGCCAAACGCCTGCCTGAATCAGCATCCATAGATCATCCGCACGACTCGACAAACCGGGTCACATCAAAACTTGGCGGCGCATGCATATAACTCCCGAGCGTGGCATACTCGATCATTCCGTCCATTCTGTCCCTGATGCCCTTTCCACGGTTCATCCGGTACGTGAATCTGGCGTCAGGGTCGCAATGGGTCACAGAATAATGAAACTCGTGCCCGCGAATCCTGCCGGCACGCATGACCGGAGTATCAGATACGCTTGCATCGGTGTACCCAAGCGCCTGCAACCGACGGGTCATCTCAGTTTCTCCCGGAAGCACGCCAGCCATTGGATATGACACACCTTCCAGATCAACCAGAGACTCGCAAAGATAAATCATGCCGCCACACTCACCATAGATCGGCATTCCACTTGTCGCAGCGTCCTTGATCTGTTTTTTGATCTTGCTCTGCGATGAGAGTTCTTCCGCGTACAACTCAGGATATCCACCCCCAAAATATAATCCGTCCACGTCAGGAAGGTCGTCTGTAAGCGGACTGAAGAACACGATATCTGCGTGGCGCTTCAGTGAATCGATTAAATCCGCATAATAGAAGCAGAAAGCAGGATCTCGGGCGATCCCAATCGTGACATCATGTTTCGCAGGCTTTTTGGCAACCACCACCTCTCTTTCCAGGGTCTGATCTGCAATATCCCTGATCGCAGGAAGATCCATACAATTCTCTGCAAGCTCTCGTAGCTGCGGCACATAATCCATATGATAACCCTCGTGAGCCATGTATAATCCAAGATGTCTTGATGGAAGTTCTATATTTGATGATTTCGGTATCTCCCCGAGCACAGGGACAGATAGCTCCTGTCTAATCGCTGTTCTGATCATTTCACCATGTCTCGGGCTTCCCACCTGGTTCAGGATCACGCCTGCAACATTAATCCGCGGATCAAAATCACAGTAGCCCTTAATGAGTGCGGCAGTACTTCTGGACATGCCCTTGACATCAACAACAAGGATCACAGGGACATCAAGCACCCGTGCAACATGCGCTGCGGACGCGACGTCTGTGTCGCCCACCCCATCATATAGCCCCATCGCACCCTCGATCACGCAGATATCAGAGCCTGCGGACGCTGACGCAAACGTCTGCCGAACACCGTCCTCCCCCATCATGAACATGTCCAGGTTTCTGGACGGGCGCCCACATATCGCGGTGTGGTGGCTTGGATCAATGTAATCCGGCCCGATCTTAAACGGCGCAACCGCGCATCTCTGTGTAAACGCGGCCAACAGCCCCATTGCAACGGTTGTTTTGCCAACGCCGCTGTGAGTTCCTGCAATCAGTATGGCTGACATGTTTGATGATTCTGGTCAGGCGGCGAGTTGCATATATGTTTTGATGTGCGTGGTGCTAAACAAGACACAAATTCCCATGAAAACGTAGGAGGTGGCAGGACATAAAATGCAAACACACCACCAACATCTTGTGTATGCCACCATCTTCTTGTGTTAATTCTCGTGGAATCGCATGGTTTTTCACCTCAGCTAAACAAACACAATAAAAGTAAACAGATCAGCCCCCAAGGTTTGCAACCAACAATGAACCCACATCACACCATGGACACAATTGCTGCATTCATCCGCGTCCGGATAAGCGAGTCGGGCACATCCGGAGCGGTCATCGGGCTTAGCGGCGGCATTGATTCGGCGGTTGTGGCATATCTCGCGGTTGCGGCGGTTGGAAGCGAGAACGTGCTTGCTATCATGTTGCCGGTGCAGGAGCTCACGCCAGGATATGACACGGACGATGCCGTTAGTGTCGCGAACCGGCTTGGAATTGAGTACCGGGTAATTGAGGTTGGTGACGTGCTGCGCGGGTTTTCGGACTTGATTCCGGAGTATGATCCGGGTGCGGTGGTTGCAAGCGGGAATCTGACCGCACGAATCCGGATGTGCGTGCTCTATTACTACGCAAATCTCATGAACCGGCTTGTGATCGGAACCGGGAATCGGACAGAGCTCCTTCTTGGATATGCCACGAAACATGGTGATGCTGGCGTGGATATAGAGCCGATCGGTGACCTGTACAAGACCGAGGTCTTCGAACTTGCCGGGTTTCTTGGAGTTCCTGAGCGCATCATCAGAAAAGCGCCGTCTGCGCGGCTCTGGGCGGGGCAGACGGATGAGGGGGAGCTTGGCATGCGATATTCAGATATTGACAGGATTTTAAGGATGCTTGTTGACGAACAACTTAGCGCGGATGAAATCGAGGCACAGGGGGTGCCCGGGGATGCTGTCCGCCGCCTGACCAACCTGATCCGCATAAGTGTGCATAAGCGACACCCGCCACAAAATGCGGTTGTGCGGGACTGTGGTGGTGACCGCAACAACAATGTTTAACCGCAACAACAACTCTAATCAGTGAAAAAGTGATCATAATGCCAGTTATAGAAGTAAGCGACACAACACTGCGCCAGCTTGACATGATACGCGCCCGGATGCATGGTGCCAGCACCAGTTACGATGATGTGATCCGGCATCTGCTCGGGATGGAGCACATCAGACCAGCATACATCAAAAGTCCGGAGCCAGATGATCTTGATGACGGAATCGGGATATACCGGGTGGATTAACCACCCCCGGATCCGCTCCTGTGGGGATTGTTATTGTTGCCACCCTCTGAAAACCATGGGGTCCGGAGTCCGAACAGTTATAATGCTGCCGGACATAAGTTAGCTCTGGTGAACCCAAATGACGGTTGGAATCGTAAGCTATGGGGTGTATATACCGCGTTATCGAATCAAAGTGTCTGAAATAGCAAAGGTCTGGAATGCTGATGCAGAGGGCATTGCAGGCGGGCTTAGGGTACAGGAGAAGTCTGTGCCTGACATGGATGAGGATACCGCAACCATCGCGGTGGAAGCGGCACGAAATGCGAGCTGTCGAGCAGAGGTTGACACATCCCGCATCGGCGCCATCTATGTAGGGTCAGAGAGTCATCCTTATGCGGTGAAACCTACCGGCACCATCGTTGCTGACGCTATTGGCGCAGCACCCAATCTAACGGTCGCAGACTTAGAGTTTGCATGTAAGGCGGGCACTGCCGGGATTCAGGCGTGCATGGGTCTGGTTGAATCAGGCAGGATTGATCTTGGGCTTGCAGTTGGCGCGGACGTCGCGCAGGGGGCGCCAGGCGACACGCTTGAGTACACCGCGGCGGCAGGGGGCGCGGCGTACCTGATTGGCAAAGATTCGTTGATCGCAGAGATTGAGGATATGTTCTCGTTTACCACGGACACACCCGATTTCTGGCGCAGGGAAGGAATGCCGTACCCTGAACACGGCGGCAGGTTCACGGGCGAGCCTGCTTACTTCAAACACATCACATCAGCTGCGCGGGGACTGCTGGAGAAACTTGGCACCGTGCCAGAAGACTATGATTACGCTGTGTTCCACCAGCCAAACGGCAAATTCCCAAGACGGGTTGCAGCAAGCCTTGGCTTTACCAAAGAGCAGATTGCGCCCGGAATCGTGGTAACCACGCTCGGAAACACGTACTCGGCATCATGCATGATCGGGCTTGCAGCAATCCTTGATATCGCATCAGCCGGTGATCGAATATTCATGACCTCATTTGGATCGGGCGCAGGAAGCGATGCGTTCAGTCTCAAGGTCACTGACCGGCTGGCTGAGATCAGGAACGGCGCGCCAAGTGTTGCGGATCTGCTTTCCGAGAAGATATATATCGATTACGCGACTTATGCGAAACACAAGGGGAAGATACGGCTGTAGACCGGCGGATCTCTGAATATCTAATATTTATTTCGTGACCTGTATTCCGGGCACATTATCGATGAATCGCGTGACGAAAGGTTTTTGCAGGGCTGGATTGGGACGCAAACATTGATATAAATCTCGTCTATGAATAATCCTATAACAGAGGCTTTAAATTGTGACAAAAAAAACATTGGAAAATAAACCGCTTGTAGAGGCAATATTTGAATTGAAGTGGGATATCCAGGAGTCCGTATCCGGGATGGGGACGGATCCATATTACAAGTTGCTGATTGGTGGGATATATGAAAGAATCAAAGATGAGTATCCTTTTCACGAGCAATTGCCCACAGCGACCATGCCGGATGAACTTGCCGCACATGTGATTCAGCACCGGTTTAGGAAATATGAAAATGGGTGGCCTCTTATTCAAATAGGTCCCGGGATTATCACTTTTAATGATACTGAAGGATATACGTGGGAGAATTTTAAAGAAAGCAGTATCCGTGTGTTAAGCACACTATTTGAGGCGTACCCTGATGCGGAAGCTAATTTGAATGTTGATGGGTTGTTATTAAGATATATTGACGCTACAACTTTTGATTTCGAGAATGACGATATTCTCGTTTTTTTAAAGGAACAATTGAAGACCGAGGTAAACCTGTACCAAAAATTATTTGAAGAGACCGAAGTTAGCAACCTGCCTCTGGGGTTTGATATGCGGTTTTCTTTTTCTTCTGCAAAACCTAAAGGAACCGTGCATTTAAGATTTGGTCGAGGAAAAAAGGAAGACTCGGATGCTTTGATGTGGGAAACAATAGTTCAATCTGTGGCAGAAGATATTCCGAAAGATACGGAAGGAATTGTCACATGGATAACAGAAGCACATGATCTAACAGACGACTGGTTTTTTAAGCTGATAGAAGGAGAATTACAAACAAGGTTGGAACGATGTCATACGAATTAACATCCCAATGTGTAGAAATCGGTGACGAGCTGTCTCGACATGCATTTACAGGAAGTTCGATACTAAAAGATGGAAGCACGGATCGGATATGGGGTCGGCAACCTCCACTTATTGAATCAGGCATACATAGGCACCCATCAATAAGATTTCAAACCGACGAATCTTCCGTACCTGGTATATATGGGACTCTTGAAGTGAGCAGAGAAACAGTCACCACCGGAGAACCTCACAAAAGAACTACAGAGAGGGGTGAACTATTAAAATTGGCATCGAGTTTGGTGGAAGAGTTGGTTAGCGATAAGAACATCTTCAAAAAAATAGATAAAGATAGATTCTTCAAATCTTTATCTCTTATGATACATAAATTGCCACTTGAGCAATTAGCGGTTAATAAAGAGGATCTTGCAAAGAGGCTAGAAAAGATTATGGCGTTAGAAGTGATGTCCGGGATATTGGACGATTTAACTCCCGAGCAGCTTGAAACTTTTGCGGCAGAAGTAAAGCGGAAACCTTTTTTTGAATGATTTACATAATCGACACGAATATTATAACCGCCATCATGAAGAATGATGAGAACGTGAAAAGAAGAGCTCAGGAAGCCATTTTGAGGGGGGATGATATTTTTATAAATGGAATTAGTTATTATGAAACAAAACGTGGACTTTTATTCAAGGATGCCAAAAACCAAGCAAGTGTTTTTGATGACCTTTGTAAATTGTACGATTTAGTATTGTTAGATAGTCAGTCTATTTTTGACAAAGCTGCGGAAATCTATGTAGAATTAAGACAGAATGGGAAGACCATTGGAGATGCAGACATCTTGATAGCGTCTATAGCACACACCGGAAATTTCACTCTCGTTTCAGATAATGTTGCCCATTTTAACAATATCCCGGATCTAAATATTGAGAATTGGGTTGGTTGAAACGATTGTCGCTTTCGTTATACCTAATTAAATTCTGGTTGTGCCCACAAGCTATAATCATGCACCCAATTCCTCATGGAAATGAACCACACAACAAAAATCCAGATACACGGAATCGTGCAGGGCGTTGGTTTCCGTCCGTTCGTGTACAAAACAGCCATAAAACATAGTCTCACAGGATATGTGCTGAACTGCGGGCGCGGTGTTGAGATCATGGTAACAGGAAGCGATAGCGAGATTGAGCGATTTCTATCTGACCTGCAAACAAAAAGCACGCCGCTATCAAAGATCTACAGCATCAAAACAACCCGCGTCCCTGGAAAAGACTTCAGGGATTTCATGATAAAGACCAGCAAGAAGCACAGCGGCGCCGGATCATCAATCATCCCGCCAGATACCGGTATCTGCGATGACTGCCTGCAGGAACTCTTTGACCCAACCAATCGAAGGTACCTGTATCCGTTCACGGTCTGCACCAATTGTGGTCCACGGTACACAACAGTCTATGATCTTCCCTATGACCGTGGAAAGACGCCCATGATTGATTTCCCACTCTGTGACGCATGTAATATCGAGTACAGGTCTCCTGAAGACCGCAGGTATCATGCGCAGCCGACCTGCTGCCCCGCGTGTGGACCGAAAATACGGCTGATCGCAAGCAAGAACTGATCAAAGAGGGTGATGACGCAATCAAGGCGGCAGCCGCGCATCTGGACCGCGGCGCAATCGTTGCAATCAAAGGGGATGGCGGCATCCACATCACAGCCGCGGCAACAGATGACGCGGCGATCACAACGCTGCGGGAGCGGCTCGGCAGATCCGGGCAGCCGTTTGCGGTGATGGCAGAAGACCTGGATGCGGCAAAGGAATTTGCTGTTGTGAGCCAGATCGAGGAGGGACTACTCTCTGACTGTAGAAAGCCAATCGTGATCCTTGAGAAGAGCGAGAACTACACCCTCTCGGAGCAGATCGCCCCGTTTCTACATAACATCGGGATGATGCTCCCGTATTCCCCTATTCACCACCTGCTATTTCATTATGGTGTAGGGTCAGCGTACGTGATGACGTCAGCGAACCTGCCAGGGCTGCCTATGGCAATTAGCACCAGGGAAGCATTTTCGGAGATGAACGGGATTGTGGATTATTATCTACTTCACAACCGGAGAATCGCGAACAGAACCGATGATTCAGTCGTCCGCGTAGTCGGAAACAAGCATGTGTTCATCCGGAGGTCAAGGGGATATGTTCCAGAGCCGATCACACTGCCATTCGCAGTTGCGCCCACAATCGGAGTCGGCGCTGAACTCCAGAGTGCGGTAACCATTACGGATGATAGACACGCGCACATCTCACAGTACATCGGGAACACACAGAAAATCGAGACGCTCGAGTATCACAACGAAGTCGTCTGCCACCTCGAGAAACTGACCGGGATTACGCCTGTGAGGTATGCGTGCGACCTGCACCCGCTATTCAACACCACAAAGTATGCGGAAGATGCCGCGTCCAGGTCGGATATACCGCTCGTCCGGGTGCAGCATCACCATGCACATCTCGCATCGCTTATGGCAGACAACCGGCTGCCACTTGACTCACGAATCATCGGAATCGCACTGGACGGCGTTGGATACGGAACCGACGGCACAGTCTGGGGCGGCGAGATCATGGAGGCAGATTACCGTGGTTTTGTGCGGCATGCAAGCCTCAAAAGCCAGCCCATGCCAGGTGGCGACCTTGCAGCATACTACCCATCGCGAATGGTTCTAGGGATGCTTTATGAGGTCCTGGATGAGCGAGAACTGCGCAATCTTGATCTATGGTTCAGATACGGCGAGGATGAGCGAACCGTTGTTCTCAGGCAACTCGCCAGCGGAGTTAACATCTCGCACACAACGAGCATGGGGCGAGTGCTTGACGCAGTAGCAGCACTTCTTGGAATATGTTGTCGCCGAAGCTATGAGGGCGAGCCTGCGATGAAGCTTGAGTCGGTTGCAAGACGCGGGTCGGGGTCGGATGCGGGCGCACCAACCATTCCCGCGGTTTTCTCAGGGGATGTGCTTGACACATCACAGATTCTCTCCAGGGTCTACGAGCTAATGGGCGGTGGTAGGTATTCGAGGGCGGATCTCGCTTATGCAGCCGAGGATGCACTTGCCCGCGGCGTTGCCGATGCTGCGCTGCGGACTGCTGCGAAGACCGGAATCGATGTTGTCGGGTTAAGCGGCGGAGTTGCGTATAATGATCACATCGTCCGGAGGGTACGGCAGGTCGTCGAGGACA
Organism: Methanosarcinales archaeon; assembly: GCA_004211975.1. Classification (GTDB taxonomy): domain Archaea; phylum Halobacteriota; class Methanosarcinia; order Methanosarcinales; family Methanogasteraceae; genus Methanogaster_D. Next base: position 11,192 of record RXIK01000027.1, read on the forward strand.
CTGGTTGCGTCTTTATCACGCACAAGAGGGTGCCGTGCGGAGATGGTGGGGTTTCGCTGGGGCAGGCGGTGGTCGCGGGTGTTGCAGGGGTTTGATGCGGCAAGCACCTGGACTCGTGGCGCTGGAGCGACTATGGGGGCAGGGGGATTTGCAAGGCACCCGGATACTTCTTGCAGCTTCGTGACACGAGAACAAGAAGAATTGACAGAAGAATCACCGTAACTACGTAGGTACCTAAAACCAATATTTGGGAGCTTCACCATGTAGAAACTACCGGGAACCCGGAGCATACTGCAATCAGACCGGGAATTTAACTATGGAGTGCACAGATGGACACGAAGGGGAGATAAACGGCTAACTACTCTCTCGAACCTACGCGCCCTCTGCGGTTATTTTTCTTGCCATAATGTATAGGATCGCTATCGGACGACCAATCAACATACCTGAGTAGTTATATTTTCTCGAGCATCAACGACCCGAAACAGCAAAAAAGAGTGACTACTCACCCCCCACCGCAGAATTTATTATTAATGAGATTATATTTTCCATCGCAATGGCTGTAAATAAAACATTTGTTAGCATACGCCCGAAAACAACCGCACGATGATGGAATCCACACCGCATAGTTTGAGGATAAGCCGCCAAGCAGGCTCTATAGGAAAACCAAACTTAAAACTCAACAGAAAGAGCAAAGTAGGCGAACGGGACAGGGCATCTGAAGCCCCGCCCACTATTCGTCTACTCTTTAATTACAAAAAAGGTATGTTATACCCTCTGCAAACCAAATGACTGCAACAGTATGTCCGGGTTGGCTGTACCGCTTGCAATCGTTTTCTTGCTGTTAAGTTCGTTCACGATGATTTCTGCGGGTGCAAACATTGCACCATCGACCTTGAAGAAATCAAAGCCAGCTGCCTTGAACGTGTCATAGAATGGCTTTCCGTAGTCTCTTGAGGTCTCGGATGGAACCTTTTTCACGTAATCGGTTAGTTCATCGATATCAGGGTAGTCTATGGTGTAATAGGTCTTGCCGCAGTATATGATGCAGTCGTTGGTTGAGCCCATGCACTTGGTGTCATCGCCCACGATTGGCGAGATCGGAATGATCCCGAATCCGCTTTTAATCGAGGTGATGTCAAAGCCAAGATCGTGCATTTTGTGTATGCCGGTCTCAACGATTCTTGCGGAGATCTGCACGGATCCAGCTATTGAGGATGTTGGTGCAGCCACTATGTACACTTCTTTTGTGTCGACGCCGCACTTCGTTGCAACCTTCTCCACAACCTCTTCTGTTGGGAGCTTGTCGGCTTCAAGCACAAGGATTGCCTTGTCGTATGTGTCTTTGTACCCGATCTCTTCATAAAGCTCCTTTGGATCCAGCGAAAGTGCCCGCGCAGGACCTGAGCCCATTGCAAAGTATTTCCCCTCAATAATTCTCCAGCCCGCATACTGAGATGCCATGCATGCGATGACCGGATTGTCGACCGACACCTGAATGCCTGCGACGGTGTGGTCGCCCAGCTGATATGGTACGTACTTCAGGTCTGCAAGATCTGCAAGGCACAGCCGTGATAAATACATTCCCGCGCCATATCCGCCCTGCGCATTTATGCCCGCGTCCACAACGGTCGCACCGTTGCTCAACTCAGATACTTCAATATGCAATTCATCTGCCTTATCAAGCATCTCTGAAAATGCCTTATATCCATGTTTATTTACGCTGATCATAGAAGATCACCCAAGTGCCCATAGAGTCAGCCACACATAAGATTATCGGGATGCGGAATACTCAAAAAAACATCATATCACGGGGTACCAACCCTCACTAATACAACTCCAGATACTCATCCGAAACAGGATACATCAGGGGCGTTCTGAACTCAACTTTCGCATCAAATCCGGTCTCAACCAAAAATTCGAGCACTATGCCAACGTTCGGGCTGAAATCGGTCGCCGACGACGTCGTATCAATACCAAGCTCAACAATATCACCATACTCCAGGTGCGGATCGTTAATCCTGTCGGCTTTGGTGCCATCACCTATGCGCAGCCACCTGCTGGCGTTAAAACATCCGTCAGCATAGGAATCAGACGTCTGGTTATAGTTAAGGATCACAGGAGGCTTGCCGGTGGATACGACACTGATAATCATCGTATCAAGGGTTATAATCTCACTTCCAGCGAGTGGCTCGATAAGTATGGTAAGACGGGTGATGCCGTGGTCGGTTATTGTGTTATCGGTCGTCTGCCCACCCACCGACATGATTCTGATGCCAGTGCCAACATGCTCTTTTGTCTCCTTGCCGGTATGCACCGCCTTCTCTGTGAACATGCTTGACGTGTTTATCAACGGCACAACCACGAGCGCAGCCATCAGAACAATCGCAATGAACAAAATCAACGTGCTAATCCCGGTGTCCGCACCACAATCTTGTTTTAGCCTCATAATTGCTCGGTATCCAGCACTCCGTTCGCAACAACCACCTTTATCGACTTTCCAGAGAGATCAATACTCGAGAATGTGAGATTCACCACCTCCGACGGTTCCCACTGCAGATCACCGTCGTCATTCTCGATGTTTGACGTGAGAATCGTTTGATACACCCCATTAACCAGAACCACGATAGAATCAGTTGAATTGTCAAATTCGGTCTTTCCCGTGTTTAATACATACAGCCCCGGCTGCGTGCCTGCGCCCGGATCATTGATGATCTCGATATCACCCCGCATCTGGTCTGCGAGATGTGTGTTTCTGACCACCAGTGCGCCCGATACCGAGCCTGTGACGCCATAGAGCGCGACCACAATCACCGATGCGATGATCACCGATGCGATGAATAAGATCGCCTGCGATGCGGATTCTCCAGCCACTCACACCACCTCCGCGCAAGCAGACCTTGCATTCGCGGTCACCACTTTCACAACATCACCACTGTCCAGCGTAAACGTCGTTGTCGGAAATTCCTTTCCAGGGTACAACCAGCCAGACCCTGCTGCCTGATTGACTATTCTCCCATTTACAAGCACGATAAGCTCTGACTTGTCGATGGACACAGTTCCAGTATTTTTTATGTAGAATATATCGCTTGCGCTGTCAGCGACTTCCCCCCGGTCCTCATAGCTACATGCGGACGTATTGTAGATCTCAATCCCTGTGTCCAGCACAGAGAGCATACGCCCATGTTGCACGTCTCTGGCGCCCTGCAGCAGCTCGCAGCTATCGCTGACGCGTTCATAGTTCACGGTTGCAATCAAGATCAGACCAATGGCAAGGATTGCTGTAGCGATAGATATACCAAACCCCATTATAAAGAATATTGGTGCTTACGGTATTAATGGTTTACGGTGCGTATGTGTTTAGTAGCCGCGCACGAATAACCTGCACATTTAAGGCAATACCTCTCAAAACCACGTCTTACCAACCCGTTTCACCACAAAATTCGCAATCTCTGTGCACTTTGTGCCCTCGGTGGTTCAATCTATGAGATAATCTAAAGAACATATTATAAGGAATAAAACCGCAGAGGGCACAGAGAGACGCAGAGAAGGATTTTTTTGGAGTCGCAGAATATGCCAAGACTTCTCATTATTTTTTTACTGTTTTCTGGTTGTCCCGGGGTTGTCTTATGCAAGTGCAACTTCCGTAATGGGGCACTATCGATATGAAAAGTTATTTATATCGTTAATCTGTGAAATCAGTGTTCATCTGTGGCTAAAAGTTTTATTTGCCACAGATTAACACTGATTTCGGAAGTCATATCATGCCACTGTTTGCAGGATTGGCATCATGTTTTTTCAGTAGACCAGAACAAAGTAAGAAGTCTGCAAAACCGCTATAAGAATGATTAATTATGATAGCGGCAATACCTGAATGTTATAATATGAAACGAACCGAACAAGCTGAACCGATAAAACGAATGGTGGGTGATGGCGCTCTGCCTGAAACACTTGCAGGCAGGACGATTGTGCTTGGCATCACCGGCAGCATTGCGGCTGTGCGGACAATTGAACTGGCACATGAGCTGATACGCCGAGGCGCCGTGGTGCAGGCGGTGATGACCGAATCTGCGCAGCGTGTTATTCATCCGGATGCGATTGAATGCGCAACAGGGCGCCCTCCGATTACGCAGTGGACTGGCAGGGTTCCGTGGGTGGCGTATTGTGGCGATGTTGGTGTTGGTGATGGTGGCATTGGCAGCGCCGCTGATCTACTGCTAATTGCGCCGTGCACCGCAAGCACCATCGGAAAGATCACGCACGCCATCCCTGATACGCTTGTCACGATCTTCGCGACAACAGCGATTGGCGCAGGGCTACCGGTCGTGATCGCGCCTGCCATGCACGAGAGCATGTATAGCCCGCTCGTGCGCGGGAACCTGGATGTGTTGAGACAGCATGGGGTTGTGGTTGTAGGTCCTGTGATCGAGGAAGGGAAAGCAAAGATCGCGGAAACCACTGATATTGTGCGGTGGGTGGAACAAGCGCTTAGCGACGCATCACTTGCCGGAATGCGGGTGCTGATCACGGGCGGGGCGACCGCAGAGCCAATTGATCCCGTGCGCATGATCACAAGCCGGGCATCAGGAAAAATGGGGGTTGCGCTTGCCCACGAGGCTTTCAGGCGCGGCGCAGATGTAACGCTCGTGCATCGCGGGAATGTCAGATTCTCGGGCATCAGCGAAATCTATGTGGAGACTGCCAGGAAGATGACTGATGCTGTGCTTAGCGAGCTTGAGGCAGACCGGGGCTATGATCTGATGATCAGCGCTGCTGCAATCTCTGATTACACGCTTGACCCGTCTGATAGTAAGATACCGTCCGGCAGCCAACTGACGCTCACCCTGCGCCCAACAGAAAAATTACTTGAGGCAGTGCGAAACCAGCACCCCGACCTTGTGGTTGTTGGGTTCAAGCTGGAGACCGAGCCTGGCGACGCGCTTTTCCGGTGTGCAAAAGAGGCGATGGACCGATACGGACTTGACATGATTGTTGCAAACACCGCGGGGAACCTGGGCGGCGACGAAGGTGAGGTGTGGATAATCAGCAAAAACAATGTAAGGCATGTCCGCGGCACGAAAGATATGGTGGCAGGCGCAATTTTTGATCGGGTGATCACCTGATATTTTGGTGGTGCACCAATCCCGGATTTTTCAAATCAGCTGACACCTGATTTGTGAGACTTATCCATTCGTGTGACCCCTTGTAAAATCGTGAAATCAGAGACTTTTTATTATTTTCTGGTTACCCGGGGTTGTCTTGTGTAAGCACAACTGATAAAATTGAGCGCTATCGATCTGAAAAGTCATTTATATCGTTAATCTGTGAAATCAGTGTTAAT
>RXIK01000098.1 GCA_004211975.1 Methanosarcinales archaeon
TCAAGGTGTTCATACAGCAGGTCAAGATCATACCGATCCGCAAGCAGAATGTCCCCGATCCCGAGGTCAGATAGCTCATACAACACAACTGCGACAGCGTGCGAGAGATTCATGATCGGATATTGCTCGGACGTAGGGATACTCATCAGCATATCACACACCATGAGTTCTTCATTCGTAAGCCCATGATCCTCCCGCCCAAACACGATGGAAACGACAGAAGCCCCGCCCGCTACACTGCTTAACTTCTCACGGATCCGCTCCGGCGTATACGCAGGCATCCTGACATGCCGTCCAGTGGTCTCCCCGCGCATTCCAGTTGTTCCAATGATGAGATTGGAACCTTCGGTTGCCTCAATAAGTGTCTCAAAGACCTTTGCACCCTCCAGCAAATCATAAGCGTGCTGAGCCATCATCCATGCTTCATTGTTAATGGGGCATGGATTAACCAGTGCAAGGTCGTTATATCCAAAATTTTTAAGGACGCGGGCAGTCGAACCGACGTTGCCCGCGTACAGGGGTTCATTCAGGATTATTCGTATGTGCATGCACGGCAGCGCAGTATCTATCTAGTAACGGCTTTTTCGGATCGTTTTATCCGTCTTCGCCTTGCACCAGATGACACGTAGCGCTGCGCAGGTCCTGGTCGCTTGTGTTTTACCTTGCTGTGCTCTACCAGTCGAACTTTTCCTTTTCGTCCCTTAATCTTCACCCATTCAATACTTCCTGTTTTTCCCATTATTTACACCTCTATATCTTATCTGTATATTACTTCCATCACACATCATATTTCTGGCAGTCGTGAGATCGACTGACGAATAGCCTCGTCAGGGTCTCCCGGATCCACCATGTTTCCTGTGAGATAATCGTCATAAGCTGCAAGATCAAAGTCTCCGTGCCCGCTTCCGCAGAAAACGAGTGTTTTCTCCTCACCAGCCTGTTTGCACCGCCGCGCCTCATCAACCTGTCACGGACCTCTTCAGGGATCTTGATCCAGCGGTCAGTGCTCATCTCTTGCTCGATCAGCGACATCGGGAAGATCGCGGAGAGGTCATCGGGCGTTATTGGTTTTTTTGTCTGTGGGTTTAGCGGTGGGTCAAGCGGTGTTGGAAGGTCCGCCTGGATGTTGTACCATCGCTTTGGTAGTTCGTTTTCATCGAGCAGGATTTTTGTAGTCTCCATTACAACGTCTCCGGTGTCTAAATGTCTTGTGATAAGATATTCTTAAGAGTTGTGGTGTATTTCAGCAACTGTGTATTTCAGCAACATTTATATATGTTCATACGAAACATACGGCTAAATGGATTATATCAGGATAAAAATGTAGAAGGGGTATGGATGAATAAACAAAGAGACATCCTCATAGAACGGCTTGAACATAAGTTGATGGAACGCGATCAGGTGATTGCAGAGATGGCACAATCCCCGTCAGCACCGGAATCGGATGACCGTGTCGCCGCGCTTGAGATGCAGGTGCGAGAGTTAAAGACTGATATGCATGCGTTATTAAACGAGTTACTATATCAAAAAACGATCATCAAGGAACTTCAGCTGGGAAACTCCCCCAAACACAAGGAACGCGGAATAAATCAGTCCACAGAGTACATAATAGCGGAAAGCACTCCAGGCGCGCATTCCAGTTCTAACCGGCAGAGCGATGTCATCGTCGTTGAGTAGGCGCGCAACACATAATACACCGCAGGACTATTCAAGAGTCAAGTGGAGGTTTATGTGTATATCAAGGAAATAGAGTTTGACAACTTCAAATCATTCGGGAAAAAAGTGAAAATACCGCTTTTCAACGACTTTACTGCGGTATCCGGTCCAAATGGTAGTGGGAAATCCAATATAGTAGATGGTATTATTTTTGCGCTCGGTTTATCAGGTTCCAGAACCATGCGCGCCGAGAAACTGACAGATCTAATATTTAACGGGAACGGCAGTAAGCGCAAAGAGACCGATTCCGCGCAGGTCACGATCAAATTCGATAACAGCGACCGGGAGATGCCTTTCGACGATGATACTGTTGAGGTCATGCGCAAGATACGGAGAACAAAGAGCGGGTATTACAGCTATTATTACTTTAATGGCAGGGCGTGCACGCTTTCCGAGATACATGCAAACCTTGCTAAGGTAGGCGTACGACCTGAAGGGTGCAATGTGATCATGCAGGGTGATGTGACGCGAATCACTGAAATGACTCCGTTTGAGCGCAGGAAACTCATTGACGAGATCGCGGGCGTATCAGAATTCGATGAAAAGAAGGAACGGGCATACGGCGAGCTTGAGGCTGTGCGAGAGCAAATCGAACGTGCAGACATAATCCTGTCGGAGGTTGCACAGCAGCGCAGGAAATTGAAGCGTGAGCGTGATCAGGCGATGAAATACCAGTCGCTAAAGGACGAACGGAAACGTTACGAGGCGTTCACAGTTCTTGCAAAGCTAAAAAATGCAACAAACGAACAAAAAACAATATCAGAGGAGATTCACAGTAAACAGAGTCTTGAAAAAGAGTTGTCGTCTGGTGAAATTGAAAAGAAAGCGAAGCTCGATGAAACAGACAGTATTCTTGTTGATTTAAGTGAACAGATCATGAATAAGGGTGAGCATGAGTACATCCAGATCAAGAAAGAGATTGAAGATATCAGAGGCGAGATTTCCCGGCTGATGGATTCAATCGAACTACTTGATCATGATATCCAGGATATCGGCAAGGAACGGCAGCGGTTGTTCATTGAGATCGATGAGACAAAGACGTTGACCGCGGAGTGCGAGAAAAGGGTTGATGACGAACATTTGCGCAAAGGCAGTATTTTAGCTGAGATGGAAGCAAACGAGTCTGAGTTGCTGCTGATCCGCAGTAAAATCAGTGAGGTGGATGCAAAGTATGCGGAGAAAAGGGATCAGTTGGACGGTGTGCGGAAGGCTGCTGAGGTTGCAAAATCCACCAAAAACGAGCATTTGCGTGAACAGGACCGACTGCTGGATGCAATTCGTCGTAAGAGTGCGGAAGAGCAGGAGATTGGATCTGATATAGAGGAAGCAGAGCGCAGCATTAAATCGGTGGATGCTGACATACAAAAGCTAAAAGAAGAGCTTGAAGAAGCAGAGCGCAGTATACAGACTCTTGTTGGTGACCGAACCGATCTTGAGGCAAGCGGATCAAAGCTGAAACCTGAGCTCACCCGGGTTGAGAAGCATCTGCAGGATATATATCAGGAATATGCCCGAGCAGAGGCACGTGTCAAGGCATCAGAGGATTTACGCTATCCTCACGCCGTAAAAACAATTTTAAAGGCGAAGGACCTGCGAGAACTGCCCGGCATATATGGCACGATCGCTGCACTTGGCAGGGTTGAGCAGCAATACGCCACGCCGCTTGAGGTTGCTGCCGGAGCACGCATGCAGAACATTGTGGTGGATAGCGATGAGGTCGCTGCCCATGCGATCCGCCTGCTTAAGCAGAAATCCGCGGGGAGAGCAACGTTTTTACCGCTTAACAAACTCAGAGCTAATTTTACGTACCGCAGCCTGCCGAATATTGACGGGATAGTTGATTACGCAATAAATCTGGTTGATTTTGACTCGAAGCTTGAAATGGCATTTAGATATGTGTTCCGGGACATGGTGGTGGTTGATACTCTTGATACCGCGAGAAAACTGCTTGGAGATCATAATTTGGTCACGCTTGATGGTGAACTGGTCACAAAAGCCGGCGCCATGACCGGTGGATCGAGATCTGATCGTGGGGCGCACTTTGCAGCAATTGAACAGGAAAAACTGGTGAAACTCGCAGAACAGATCACTGAATATGACTCGCGCAAGAAAAGTCTTATTGACCGGATTGATTCACATGATCACCACATCTCATCGATAAATTCCGAGATTGACACTCATGAGAATGAGATTGCCAAGAAACAGCTGCAGGTAGAGGAAGTTGCAGGAAGAACAGATCGTCTCAGCACCATTATTCAGGAAAAGCAACAGGCTCTTGAAGATATCAAGAAAGAACGTGAAATCCTCCGAAAACAGGCAGAAGATAACGAGTTAACGGTCACGTCCGAAACAGGGCAGATACGCAAGCTCATGGAATCGATCGCACAACTGGAAAGCGAGTTAAAAGGTTCTGAGATCCCGGCACTCAATAAGCAGTCCAGCAAGGTAACCTCTGAAATCAATAGATTAAATGAAAGAACACGGGATATTGATGCAACCATAAAATCAATACTCCTTGAGTCTGATAATGCAAGGACAAAGCTTGAAAATGATACTAACCACATAAAAGAACTTGAAACTCGAAGAGACGAGCACCAATCAAAAATTGTTCAGCACAAAGAAAATATCGCGACTTTTGAGACACAGCTCGATGAAAAGAGCGCAAGAGCACAGGAACTCGACCGGGAACTCTCATCTTTACAGGAAGAGCGCGTAACCATGCAAAAAAACCGTGATGCTGCACTTGCATCACTAAGCAACGTGCAAAAACGCCTTAACCAGGTGCGCTGGGACACGCAGGCGCTGATCGCAACCAGAGATGCGTTGAGTGAGCAGATAACCCTTCTCCGCGATGAAATCGAGGAACATGAAATTGACGAAACTGACGATGTACCCTCCGAGGAGGAAGTACGCACCCGCATCCAGTCGATTGATGTGGCGATCGAAAAACTCGAACCGGTCAACATGCGCGCGCTTGAAGAATATGAGACCGTGGAATCAAGAGCAGCTGCACTTAAACTTCGTCAAGAGACGCTTTCCACCGAACGAGAAGCAATCATCGATCGAATCGAGAAATATGAGCAGTTGAAGAGAGAAACATTCTACAATTCGTTTGATAGCATCAACAACCATTTTAAATCGATTTTTGCGGAGTTGTCTGATGGGTATGGTGAATTGATCCTTGAAAATCCGGATGATCCGTTTGCGGGCGGCATGACGATCCGGGCAAAGCCTGCTGATAAGACGCTTCAGCGAATGGAGGCGATGTCCGGAGGTGAGAAGAGCCTGACTGCGCTGGCGTTCATCTTTGCGATCCAGCAGCACCACCCGGCTCCGTTCTATGCATTTGACGAGGTGGACATGTTTCTTGATGGTGCAAATGCCGAACGGATCGCAGCCAGAATCAAGAAATCTTCGGAGCGTGCACAGTTTATTGTTGTTTCCCTGCGTAAACCGATGATTCATGCGGCAGCCCGCACTATAGGCGTTGCAATGCAGGAAAACGACATATCAAGCATCACCGGCGTTAAATTAAATTGAAAGATCATCTGGTTGACGTTTGAAACGTGTTCTGGGTCGTGTGGATCTGTTAATCAGATATTTTTTTGGGGGGTGTAGTGTCTCGGGAAATTGTTTTTCAGATGTTTTTGTGTTCTAATACTGCTGAGCCTCATATAAAAAAAATAGGTAGGAAGTGCAGCCCCGGTATAGAAGGGCTGCAGCCCCCATACGAGTGGTGACAGACCACACGAAACGGAT
>RXIK01000099.1 GCA_004211975.1 Methanosarcinales archaeon
GCTCTTATTAGCGTTCATTATTATGGGCATTTTGCACAAATATGTAATCGATAGTTGTCCAGAATTCTCCGAGCATTTCACCAGTGTTTTTTCTGAGGTAACCACTCACAAATTGAGAACGTTCTTGCTCACTTAAGTTTTCATCCAAAAATGGCTCTATTGCTTTCTTGCGAAGAGCGATGAGTCTATTAATATTCAATCCCAGTTTCTCAATTGTCATTCTTGCTGCATCATCAGATTTCCTGGAAGGCTGGATGTTACCGTCTGCTGTATGGGCAAAATGTCCTTCACAGCCTGGATCTAACGGCGAAACAAGACACTGGTTGTCAAACCAATTGCCCTTTAAATTCCCACAATGCCGCGGCTTTCCTTGTTTTAATTGTTTTTGGCAGGAACAGAGCATGTTAGCATAATCCAGAGGGTTGACCGCGTTGTTGCTTTGAGGATTGAGATGCTCAATATGGGAATCATTGTCGGTCAACCGACGCTCGCAGTAGCAGCAAATATAACCTTGTTCATTTAGGAGGGAGTCTTTCACTTCTTTCTTTTCCGGGTCTCTTAAGTCTTTATATGTTGGCTGCCAGTCCTCATTGGCAAGTGCTTTCCATCTATCAAATTTAGGGGTGTCCTTATCTTTGGCAATATGCTTCATTTACCAATCAGCTCCATTCGTTTGATGAGTACTTGCGCCTTCACCAAATCAGGATCAGGTCCGATTTTTTGCGTTAGATCAGTAATCTGCTTTCGTGCTTCTTCCAGTTTCCTTGCATCGATTGTCTCAAAAATACTGTGAAGCCCAGAGGCTACTTTGTCAGGTCGTGTTGTTTCCAGACCCATGAGGTCTTCAAGTACTCGATCCACATTTTTACCGTAAGACTCGTTTGGCTTTTTTGCCATAATTCCAGAATCTGTTTGCTCGAGAAGGAACAGACTCTCCGGCTGTACATGGGTGATGACATGTGGCGAATGGGTGGATAGGATGAACTGGCAATTGGGAAAAACCTCCAATAACTTGGGGACGACTATTCGTTGCCATTTTGGATGCAGGTGTAGGTCGATTTCATCTATAAGAATAATGCCTGAACCTTCCAGCGGTTTTGTGGAGTTGGGATTTGCAATTGCCATTCGTCTTGCTAGGTCGCCAATCATTGCAATTAAGATCAGTTCTCCTCCGGAAAGTTGGTTTACTGTTAAGCGTTTGCCGTTTTTATTAACTTCCATTCGCAGGGGGCTTCTTCGAATGGTAAAGTCTGAAAAATCCGGTAAAAATTCTGTTAACGCACTTCGGACTGTGTTCAACTGTGGGTCTGGAACCTGATGTTTAACAGGTGCATCCCAGTCAGAGAGTGTGGATTGACTTTGAGATCTCATGATTTCGTTTTCAAGGTCTTCTCTCTCCCGGAACCACTCAAAAAAAGTCCTGAAATTTGTACCGCTGCGGAGCGCATCATCATAAGCTGCGAGCAGGCTAAAACTATGTTTTCCGCGTATCTTTAATGGAATCTCCACCACAGCACGATTCACCGGATAATAGACAAACAAAGGAAGATTAACTTTTTCTGATGTTTCGGAGATCTTGCTCTGAATTTCTTTGGCATAGTAATTCAGTTCCTGCAGTTTGCTTTTGCCTTCTGAGGCAGCATGCCCCCTCCGAACTTTAAACAATTTCCACTCTATCGTTCTGCCTTCTGCTTCACATGACAACTGAATTGATGAAGTAGACTTACCATTGGTCATATCGTTTTCCACGATTGCTTTACCTGATGTCCCTGCGCTAATAATTCTATTAACTGCCCATGAAAGCATGATAGCAATTGCATCCAGAACAGTTGATTTCCCAGAGCCGTTCATGCCAACAAAGACGTTAAGTTTTGGATTTAGCTCTATGGAAAGAGCCCGAGCATCCCGGTAGTTTGCCAAATTCAACTTTGTAACTTTCATAGCTACCAATTGTTCCTGTGTATTAGTGTCTGATCAGGGTTCACTTCGTTACAATCAGTATCTTCTACCGCTTTAAGAGATTGCTTCACTTTGTTTTGAACCGTCCGCACCATATTCACCTTTCACTGTTTTAATTATAAGTCATGTAGCCTTTATAAGTATTCGTAACTATGCTACCTGTATAGTTACTGTAAATATTTAATTATATTAATAAATCTAAGATTTTCTCCTTTTGATATTTTTTTATTTTGGGAAACTACACAAAGTGCCCCCACAATCAACACCCGCCAGCGCACCATGTTTTAGCGGCGCACCTCAGAACAGCTTTAGACGTGCGCCAATCCCTGTTTTGACCGCCTGCTGATATACGTGGTTTGCTGTTGAGATGTCTTGTATGGCGAGTCCTGTTGAGTCAAAGACCGTGATCTCATTATCGCTGGTTCTTCCCTGTTTTATTCCTGCGACAACCTCGCCAAGTGTGCTATGAATGTCATCGACCGTTATGATCTTGTTGTTGAGCGGAACGTTGATCTCTCCGGAGTGTGTTGCCTGCGCATAATCATCGATCACAATTGTTGAGCGTTTGAGTATCTGTGGGTCAAGCTCTTCCTTGCCTTTTGCGTCTGCACCGATGGCGTTTATGTGTGTGCCCTCTTGCACCCAGCCATCTGCCACGATTGGCGCTCTCACGGGGGTTGTTGTTACCAGTATGTCGCAGTTGCATGCTTCCCGGATGCTTCCTGCGATCACGATGTCGCACCCGAGTTCTGCCATGTTTTTTCTGAACCGGTTGCAGGTTGTAGTTGACACATCAACAATTTTGACGGTCTTAATATCCCGGATGATAGTGATTGCTTGTAGCTGGGTCATTGCCTGTCGTCCTGCACCGATCATGCCTACCACGGTTGCATCGCGTCGTGCGAGATGATTCGCAGCCACGCCTCCTGCCGCGCCGGTTCGCATATTTGTGAGGTATGTGCCGTCCATCATTGCAAGCGGGGCGCCGGTCTCGATTGAGTTTAACATGACAACTGCCATCACTGTGGGAAGTCCGTTTGCCGGGTTTCCGGGGTGTGCATTAACGATTTTCACGCCTGCAATGCCTGCATTCTTAAGGTATGCTGGCATGGTGCGCAGATCGCCTTCTGGGAAGTAGAGGTATGATTTTGCAGGCATCTGCACCTGTTTCATGCCGTGCTCTTTGAATGCGCTCTCAACAACGCTGAGTGCTTCTGGCATGTTTAGTAGTTTGGTAACGTCGTCCGCGGTTAGATACAGTAGCTCCATACGGATCGTTGTTGTGCCGGATGCAGGATAATTGTTGTGGGGGCTGTGGGCGGGTGCAGTGTGTGGATGGTGTCTTGCGCTTGTAGTCGCGGAATCTGTTGGCAGGGTTTCAGGAAAATAGGGTGGATGAAAAGAGGAAAAAGAAAAAAAGGGGGCTCAGGTGAACAATGATTCGTCCATCTCAGCCAGAAGATCGCTTTCGCTGTCCATCTCGTTAAGCATTGCCTCTAGTTCAGCGAGTTCGCGCTCCATATCCTCAAGCTCGAGTTCTGCGAATTCGCTGGATGCTATGTCTCCCTCTGTCGCTGGATCCTCATCCTGCTCTGGTGATGTGTGGGGTGCGGTGTCTGGCATAGCGCTCTCCGGTTTCTCGTTAACGCACCCGGAGAGCAGGGTTCCTGCCAGGATGAGCATCATGATTAGGTGTTTTGCGTCCATCTTATGCTTCCTCGCTCGTGTTTATGCTTTCGTTTCCAGTGTTGGTTTCGTCTTCATGTTCATCGTTGTCTTCGTCTTCGCTCTCATCTTCAGATGTGCGCTCATCCTCAACTGCGGTTTTGCTCACGATCGTCGGTGTTGATTCCAGCTCCTGGTTGCGCCACTCGCCAGACCTGCCACCTGTAACCTCGTATGATCCGGTTCCGATGAGAACCGTCGTTCCAGTGCCATTAACAGCCAGTCCGATCCTGGTTCCGGTTATCGTCACAACCACGTCGCTACCGGAAATTGTTGCATCGCCGTTAAATCCGGTGTAGACCATCATTGACCCATCATCTGTTTTGTCGCCATCTCCAGTGGTGGTGATCACCATGTCACCGTTGCGATCAACCACCGAGAGCGATCCTGCATCTGCCGAAAGCTGCATCTTGATATTGCCCCTGACAAGAGCGGTTCCTGATCCTTCGGCTGTGAGCGTGCCGGTTCCATTCAGTATCACCGAACCTGCCCTGTACTCGCGTAGTTCCATGAAGATCTCCCGTGTGATCTGGTTTGCGTCCCTGATGCAGGTGTTTGCCCTGTGGACTGCCTGACTCACCTCGTCAGGATCGCTGTCTTCGAGCGCGTCTTTTGCGAGTATGTAGTTCGCTCTGACACAGTCAATCTTGTCATCGAGACGATCGTGTTTATCCTCAAGGCTTGTGGTGTCGATGCCCTTATCCGCAAGCTTACTGATCTCCGCGTCCAGCCTAATAGAGAGTCCCTCTGACTTTTCAACGTAGTTTCCGATCCCTGTGGTGAGCATGTACCTTGTGTGGTGTGAGATCTCTCTGCGGATTTCACCCCACTCGCCTCTAATATCCTGGACAGCCGATATGATGTCGGCGGGGGTGTCAGCGTTTTCCGCCTCAAGCTTCTTGCCTTCGAGCCTTAGCAGGTACCGATCAAGGTTCTCTGACGCGCCTTCCGGCACGTTACCCTGCTGCTCGGCAGCGCTGACCCGCCCCTGTAAACGCTCCAGGCGCCCGATCATCCGGTCTATCGTTCGCACGAGATGTTCCTGAGCCTTCGTCTGAAGTTGTTGTTTGAGTTGTTCGAGTTCTTCGGGTGTTTCCGCATTCTTACGTTGATTTTTTGCGTTTATCAACGCCTGCCTGGAATTAAGCTGTTGTGCTGTTATGTTAGCGTATTGATCCATTTGGGCTTGATTAGCCACGCTTACGTGTGGTCTGACGAACTGTGCACCGACTGATCTGCCTACTGTGATCGTATCGGTTGTTTCGTTGTCCGCCGCGCCCACGCCTGGCGCGAATACGCACGCAAGCAGCAGCGAAACCACGAGTATTGTTTTCATTTGTTTCATTGTCTTGTACCTCCGGTTATGCATGTTATTCCGAGCGGTTTTTTGCCCGTATGCTACACTTACCGTCGTTATAAGATAAGCATGCTTTCACGTTCCCACCCTTTAAAGCTTTATTACACTTTATAATTATTTTCCCACGGTTGTAATTTGATTTAACACTTTGTCCTGCGGTATTTCTCTATGGTGCCGGTGTGCGCATCTTCTTGCGGTATATCTCGGGATTGTTTCAGGCGTAATGATAGTGTTGGTGTGTTGGCTGTTCACTGGTTTGCCGGAAAATGAATTGCAGGAAATATCTTGATCGATCGGGACTGTCACGCCATCCGGAGTTACACGAGATTCCACGAATATGTTCAAGTGAGTTGCAGGAGAAATCTGTGTAATCCGTGTTAATCTGTGGCTAAAAACTTTTGTCAGCCACAGAT
>RXIK01000100.1 GCA_004211975.1 Methanosarcinales archaeon
GATACATCACCATCCAAAGTGACCATTTGCTATCACCATGGACATATTCACCTTGAATAGTTAAAAGTTTCAGATAGGGTGTATTCTATCTTATCACTAGAAAATTGAACAGTGCCGTATATCTTTACTGCTTGTTCTGTTCATGTTATTCCTCCTTTGATTTATTCTGTTTGTCTTGTGTTATCGGACACGTTTCCATGACCGACCTTCGGTCATTGCGTCCCCGATGGCGCTCCGAAGCACAGAAAAGCAATATAAGCATGAGCCAACGCGTGTAGTATCGCGCATCAAACCAATGCTGCAAGGTGCTTTTCTTTAAGCACTGCAGGAAGCTCCTGCGATGCCATGCACAACTCACCACATCAGCCACCATACCGCAAGGCAGATGGTGATCCACAGCGCATTTCACTGGAGATTTTTGCCGTGTGGCTGCGCTAATCATATACCAACAAAGCTCATAAGACGATAAGAAACTGTGTTCAGTAACATTGTTTCTGAACAATGTTCATATTTTACATTCCTAATCCATTATGTAACAGAACGACAGATACCATAATGATGGCAACATTGCTCATGGTATCAGTGGAGATACTGGAACACATAAAGGCAGAAGATTGGGTTACGATCGAAAAGGTTATCGAGCAGATGGGTTTTACAGAAACAAAGGTGACGAAGATACTTGATTTCCTATCAGAATTTGAATTCATCGAGTTTGATGCCGATAAGAAAAAAATCAGGATCGCCGATCTCGGAAAGAGATTACTTGAACTACCAGAAATCTAAATCTGCAATTCTTTAGCCTTCTTCAAGAACGTTTTTCCTTCCTTCGTTATCTCATAAACGTTGCCATTTATTCTGATAAATTTCCTTTCTTGCAACAAATCCAAATATTTCGTTGCAAGATTGCAATTGAGGTTTGCGTCATGCACGATCTTTGTTTTGGTTGCACCACTCAAGACTATATCAAGAATTGCGACAATTATATCGAATTTACATCTCCGTTGCATGATGCGCACCATCCACACCGTTTTTGGCGAAAGAAACACGGAAAAGAAATTTCCATATTACTCAACGATAACACTCGTGGATTATACTACCAGTATTGATATTTAAAACTTTTGCTCATGAAAATTTTACAGAGTTGGGGGTATTGCCGTTCAGTGGTTGTTGACATTGAGCTGATAGATATTCCTTCATCCAATAAATCATGCAAACGGAGGCAGGAACGCGATCAGATCGTCTCATCACACCCGCTTTCTCGGCACTGCGGCAAGGTTCGCAATCCTCGCTGCAAACGCGCCTGCAACAAACCCTGCATCGATATTGACGACCGCAAGAACCGAGCATGACTGGAGCATCGAGAGAAGCGCAGCTTCTCCCTTGCCGCCTGCGCCGTAGCCTACAGAGACTGGCAGTCCGATCACAGGAACTGGAACAAGCCCTGCAACGATTGTTGGGAGTGTGCCTTCTCTTCCTGCGGCAACCACGATTGCATCAACCCCTTTCTTGACTAAGTTGCCGAGATCCGGGAAAAGTCGGTGGATGCCTGCTGCGCCTGCATCATAGATCACTGAAACATCGCAGCCCATCTCATTTGCCGTAACCCGTGCTTCCTCTGCAACCGGGATGTCGGCGGTGCCTGCTGTGATAATGCCGATTTTTCCGCCTGTTTTTTCCGGGGGGGTGGTGCTACTGGCGCACACAAGTGTTCTAGCCTGCTTGCTCCATTTCATAGTCCGGGGGCGGGGGTCGATGCCTGACCTGAGGGCATTAATCTGGGCGTCTGACACTCGTGTGATTAGTATGCGCCCCCCACCTGCAAGACATGCCTGCACGATCCGGACAAGGTCATCCGAGCTCTTTCCCTCTGCAAGGATTGCTTCTGGCACGCCGGTTCGCTCTGCCCGCTTATCATCGATCCGTGCGATGTGGGAGATTTCCTTGAAGCGGAGGAGCCTGAGCTGTTGCTCTGCCTCATTGATCGTGATCTCGTTTTTTTTGATCCGGGTGAGGATGGATGTGATGGATGTTTGGGGTGGGGTGGGTGTGATTGGCATGGCGATCAGGTTCCTTCAGTTAAGCCTGGCATCAATTGGATTTCGCGGGTTTTCAGGGGCATATCTTTCATGGATGAATCCTCCTTGTATAATGATTTTCGTAAACGGGTTATAAACAACAGGGTTACCTACATGAAGCTCATCGAGATGAATGCCACATACACCATAATAAACAGAAGACCGACTCGCCGGTCAAAGATTCCCCGGTACCGCATAAAGATCACCATCGCCATTGCCAGAAAAACCATCAGAACAATATTATTCACAATCACCTCGCCATTGGTCAGCGGAATGGTGCCTATCGCAGCACCGATTCCAAGTGCAAGCAGGATGTTTGCGATGTTGCTTCCGATGACATTCCCAATAATCATCATGCCACGATTTCTTCGGGCGGCTGCTATCGAGACTGCAAGCTCGGGAAGTGAGGTGCCAAGCGCAACCAGCGTAAGCCCGATGATTGTTGCGGATATCCCGAGTTCGGATGCAAGATTAACCGCGTAGCCCACCAGAAACTTACATGATACAAGCACGCCGCCAGCCCCGACAATGATCATGAACACCGACTCCGCGAGTGCTTTTTTGTTGTTATGGAAATGATCTGCTGCAATAGTACGCGCTGACTGGTGCCTGCGGTATCCATCCCAGAGATACCATCCATACACCAGCAGCAGCAAAATCCCTTCGATGCGCGTGATTTTGCTGTTGTACAGGAAACAGCATGTTGCGACAACAAGTATCAGGACATGGATCTTTGCATCACGGTGAATCCCCTGACTAACAATGATGGGGCGGATCAGGCATGACGCGCCAAGTATCAGCGCGATGTTGGTGATGTTTGACCCGATGATGTTTCCGAGTGCGAGACCTGCGTTACCGGTTATGCTTGAGTATATGGAGACTGCAATCTCCGGAAGTGAGGTGCCGATCGATACAATGGTTAGCCCGATCATGAACTCTGAGACTCCGATGATTCTTGAGAGTCTTGATGCGCCATCTGTAAACCAGGTGCTCGAATACGACAGGAATATGGCGGCGGTCAGGATTACTGCGAGTTCTGTCAGCATTAGTGATGGATTGATTTAATAGTACATAATCGTTATAACCTATTCATGATGACCTATCAACCGGAGGAAAATAACATTGGCTAGAAAAACATCCAGAAAAGCAGATCGCTGGAAATCAAAAATATGGTACCAGATCGTCGCCCCTGAGATGTTTGGCAGGGCGGTTATAGCTGAAACGTTTGCGGATGCGCCGGAAAAATTGATTGGACGGACGATTGAAGTTACTGTTGCTGAGCTAACGAACGAGTTCTCAAAACAAAACAGCAAGCTGAAGTTTCAGGTTAGCGAGGTTAACGGGACTACGGCAAATGCCGTGTTCCTGGGACATCGGCTAGCAAACGACTACATTGCATCGCTAATCAAACGTCAGACCTCGCGCATCAGTGCTAATTTCGAGGTGCGCACCAGGGACGGGTATCGGATTACTATGAAACCAACCTGTTTCACGACGCACCGTGCAAAAACAAGCCAGATAGAAGCGATACGCGAGAAATCAGAGAAACTTGTTAGTGACCGCGCAAGAAAACTTGATTTTGAAAAATTAATTGAAGAAACGGTGCAGGGAAAGCTTTCAGCGAAGATTTATCGCAGTGTTAAGAACATATATCCACTACGCAGAGTGGAAATTATGAAAACAGAGGTCATATTCCCTGCCGCACGGCAGTAAAGGTGTGGTAGAGAGCAATTCGGCTTTTTTCATATCCGGACACCATAGAATCGTTAGATAATCTGATCATTAGATCATGCATCTCACAGCCCCTGACGAACGTATTCTTGCGGGCGAGCAGGGCTATGTGATGCAAAAGGCGATGGAGATACTCGTTGCACTCGGCGATATCTATGGCGCGGATCGTTTGATACCTGTGAAAAGCACCCAGATCGCCGGAGTGTCATATAAAACCATTGGCGACGCCGGGCTCGAGTGGATATCTGATCTGTCCGGCATGGTGCGCGTCCCCTCAATACTAAATCCCGCGGGGATCGACCGTTTGCGTTGGAGGGAACTTGGGGTTTCCGAGGAGTTCGCTGCAAAACAGGAGCAGATCATCGACGCTTATGAGAAATTAGGTGTTGTTGCCGAGTGCACCTGCACGCCATATCACTTACGCGACGATATTGCAGAGATCGGTGATCATCTTGCATGGAGCGAGTCATCCGCGGTTTCTTATGCTAATTCAGTCATAGGAGCGCGGACAAACCGGGAAGGCGGACCTTCCGCGCTTGCCGCAGCATTAATCGGGAAAACACCGAACTACGGGTATCATCTGGACGAGAACCGCATTCCTTCTCTTGCGATCAGCGTCGAAGGTACACTGAGCGGCACCGATTATGGCGCGCTCGGCTACATCGCTGGCAGGATCGCTGGCGCAAGGGTCCCGGTCTTCTCGCTTGAATCAGTGCCAACCAATGATGAGCGAAAAGCACTCGGTGCGGCGATGGCAGCCTCAGGCGCTGTTGCGCTTTATTACATCGAGGGTTTGGCACCACACCCCCCCGGGGGCGAGCGTGATGCCCGCGATATTAGGGAGCGCGTCACAATCGAGCAGCGCGAGATTGCAGGCGTGTATGATCTGCACCGGTGTGATCCTGACCTCATCGCGCTCGGCTGCCCACACTGTTCAGTTGATGAGCTTGTGGAACTGCGCGATCTGCTTGCAGGCAAGACTGTGACCAAAGAGTTCTGGATCTGCACGTCCCGAACACTGCGAGACCGGCACCCGGACATCGTTGCCGGGATCGAGTCAAGCGGCGCAAAGGTGATCTGTGACACCTGCATGGTGGTCTCGCCGATGTGCGCACAGTATGATTGCATGATGGTTGCCTCGGGTAAGGCGCTTGCCTACGTGCCGCAGATGTGCGGGACCGATGCCGTACTCGGGCGCATCAAGGATTGTGTCCGGGCAGCCGTGGGCGGGGAGTGATGAGTATGTGTGCTTGGGTGACCCTGCGATCAGCAGGTTTTTAGATAATCGCGCCGAAATATTCGGGGATAGCGGATGACCGCAAACATTTACGAGATATTTAACTCTGTCCAGGGCGAAGGGATCTACGCTGGCACAAGACAGGTCTTTGTCAGGTTCTGCGGCTGCCAGTTAAGGTGCGAATACTGCGATACACAGGGTGCACACCATCTGGCTGACGAGTGCAGGGTCCATGATCGCCGTATCAACAATCCCCTGGATGTCGGCGTTGTAATTGATGCTATCAATGACCTGTGGACGCCTTCCACAAGACACGTTAGTTTAACCGGTGGAGAGCCGCTGTTGCACCATGGTTTCATCAGAGAACTTGCAAACCGCACGCCT
>RXIK01000028.1 GCA_004211975.1 Methanosarcinales archaeon
GCTGGTTTCTTTGTGGATTACTGCGCTTAGCACGTGGCAGGCGGTGTGTGATCGCATGAATAGGTGTCGGCGTTCCCAGTTGATTTTTCCTGTGACTTGGTCGCCTGGTGCAAGCACTGAAGTGGGGTTGGTGGTTGTGACTTCGTGGCTGATCTGGTCATCTGTTTTCCGTGTGTATGTAACTGGAAATTCGCACCCGTCGCCCTCCCGTGTGAGAACGCCTGTGTCGTGTGGTTGTCCGCCGGAGTCGGGGTAGAACGCGGTTTTATCGAGTGTAACGAATCGATTATCGACTACATCTGTAACTGTCGCTTCAAACTCCTTTACGTAGCAATCCGTGAGATATAGTGTGTCCATCCGGTGTCACTTTCCTGTGGTAACTTGTTTTCCGACCATGGTGTCCATTAGTTCAAGGAATTCGTTTTTGCTCTTGCGTGGTATGGTTGCTCCTGCTGCGATGTTGTGTCCGCCGCCGGTGCCGCCGACGCTTGCTGCGCATGTTCCGAGTGCGTCGGCTGTGTCTCGGTGTTTGGAGTTTGACAGGCTCATGCCTGCGACGATGCCGACGATTGTGTCCCGGATTGCGCTGCCGGCATCAAAGTATTGGATGTGGTCAAGTTTTGTGATGCCTTGTTCTCTTACGAGTTTCAGACCCTCTACAAGGTTTTTCCGGTGACCTGCGAGTAGGTCGTGTGCTTCTGCGAGTTTTTTGTCCCGGTCGCCAAGGCAGACTGCGAGACCCACGTCAGCGAAGCCGTATCGTGCGGTAGCATTGAGCAGTGTTGAGTATTCGGATGCGTCCCGCATCTCGGTGCCTTCTTTTTCTTTGCACAGCGTATATACTTCGGTTATTAGCCTGTGGAGGTGGTAGCTGGACATCTGCCGTGAAATGCAGTGCTGGATTAGTGATGAGACTACTTTCTGTTGTTCTTCTCTGGTGAGGTCGATCCATCGTCTCCATCGTTCGCCGCCTGAGCTTATGCCAGTTTTTCTCAGGAACTCGATGCTTGCAGCCTCGTTTCCGGTGAGTCCGGGGATGTAGGGGTCAGATGAGTACACCAGTAATCTGAACACCTCTCGTGTCTGTTTCCCGAAAAACGATATGTCTTTTTTGTAATTGAGAACCCCGCGTTCGCTGCCTTGTTTCAGGATTTCCCGGTTGCATCCTACTAGTTTCCCATATTTTCTTGCTTGTAGGTCGCCAACCGCGCCCACGACTGCGAGGTCGGCTAAGTCTCCGGACTGGATTTCCGGGCAGCGGAGTGCTTGTGCAAGCAGGTATGCGCATCCGGCACCGCTAAGCTCGGTTGAGCCGTCGATGCCGAATAGGTGTGGGTTCAGGTGGTACGGGATGCCTTTTGCACCGTCTTGATCGATCTGGTGGTGGTCAGCGATCACGACATCCATGCCGCGGGGCATGTCAGTGAGCATTCCGCTTCCAAGATCTGTGAAGATCGTTGGGATGTTGGCGTCAGCAACCTCCTCAAGAATTTCTTTGTCCAGTTGTTTCACGAATCGCACGTCGTGCTCGATTCCGAGTTGGTTGAGTGCGTGGCACATGATTGCAGCCGCGGTTAAGCCGTCTGCGTCGATGTGTGATACTACCTGCACCTCGTCGTGTTTCCGGATTGTGGCGGCGCATTCGCAAGCCCGCTGTTTTATGGGGGGGTGATCGCTCATGGCTTGTTCCTTTGTTCACTCAAGCAGTTCTCTGATCACCCGTCCGTAAACCGGTCTTGCGATCAGGACGCCGATCAGGACGCCGACGATTGTGGTGATGGCAAAGCCCTTCAGCGCACCGAATCCCATGAAGAGAAGCGGTGACATTGCGATGATGGTGGTTGCTGCGGCAGCGAATATGATCGCGAACGCCCTCGCTATTCTTGAGAGATACACTTTTCTTGATGGCATTCTGCCTTCGTACAGCACCTCGTCAGTGATGATTACCAGGTGGTCGATTCCTGTTCCGATGACTGCGATGATGCCTGCGATCGCAGGAAGGTCAAGCTGCCAGCCAATAAGCGATGCGAACCCGAGGATCATGAAGACCTCGCTTACCGAGGTTGCAACCATTGGAATGAGAATGTTCTTCTGGTGGTACCTGCGGAAGATGACAAAAGCCACCATGAGTAGTGCAAGGATGCCTGCAAGAATGGTTTGTTTCCTGAACTGGTCGCCAAGTGCGGCAGGAACCTGCCATGAACCGATTACATCGACCTCGACAGGAAGCGCTCCTGCCCGGAGGTGTATGTAGAGTTGTTCCACATTCTCCCTTCCGGCGTCGCCAGTTCCAGTGGTCGCAACAAATGAGTATGATGGCACATTCTGGTCTTTGTCGTAGAGTTCCTGAAGATTCTCTGCAAGTTCCGGGGCAAGCGGTGCTGAGAATATTACCTCGTCATTGAGGAGCATGACCAGCTCGTGCGCTGCCAGATTACTAACGGCTCCTGACTCAACTGCCGCATCCCGGATCGCGTTCGCGCCAACACCGCCCACAGTGAACCCGACACCCCATGCACCATCCCGCACTCGGGGCATGTCCACGGCGTTTATTTGCTCGCCCCACAACACGTGCTCGGTTGCGTTTTCTACGGTCTGAATCCTGATCTCAAACTTTCCGGGTGTTGCGACAATTTCCATTGCCGTGTCAAGATCGACGCCGGCAAGGTCAACCAGAAGAATGTTTTCTTCGACCGGCGTGATTGGAACATCCTTCAAGCCCCAGATGTTTAATTTCTCGCTTAATATCTTCTCGGTATCCTCTTGAGTATCCTTTGTTACAGTCTCGGTAAACTCGAGGTTTCCCCTGGCATCTGTTGTGATCGAGCCACTAACATTGGAGAGGGCGTCTGATAGATCGTTTTTGCTGACTGCGGATCTGATCTCGTACATGTCGCTACCAAGATACAGCACCTCACATTCCAGTTGCTCTGAAAGATATTTTTCGATCACAGATTCCTTGTTTATTGTGAGTGTGACCTCGCTTCCATCAACGTATACGTTTCCGTAACCAACCGCGTCAACATCGTCTTTTTCGAGTGGTTCTGTGGTTCGGAATATGATTTCGTCGTCGGATGCCTCTATGATCTCAAGGTCTCCGAACACATCGGAATATTTCTTTTCGATGATCTGTGCAGGATCAACCTCGACTCCGGCGATTGCGCCTTCTAACTTAAGCTGGAGACTGGTTCCACCTTCAAGATCAAGACCATATTGCAGGTCGGATGAAAAACCACCGTCGTGACTGTTGTAAGCCGGGTGAATTGCGATCAGGGAGATCAGCATGGCTGCGATGAATACGATAACCCTGAAATCCTTGTGTAGTTTCATGTTCTTCTCCCGCGTGGCTTTGATAGGTGCCATTTCAGTATTCCGGTATTAAGCATCCATGTATTCATCAGGTCAGCCGCTAAACCGAAGATAAGAACCGCTGAGATGTCGCTTATGATGCTGATCTGTGGAAATGACGGTATTATGAGATATGAATATGTTGAAACAAAATACATCATCAGAAGTGCGGCAAGTGTTGTGCCGGTCATGGTAAGTCCGGTTGTCATCGCGCTTGTGACTTTGTCATCGAGGTTGCCGCGTCGTTTGAGAAGCCTTGTTGTGAGAAGAATGTCGCTGTCAACTGAGTACCCGATCAGCATCAGAAGGGCTGCAATTGTCCCAAACGAGAGTTCAATGCCCATTATCGCTATGAATGCGGCTGCAATCATGATATCTGAGAATGCGGATAGTACGACTGCAACCGAAGGCACAAGTGTTCGGAATATCAGGAAAACTACGATTGCCATGAGGCAGAATGATATTATGATCGCTTTTATTGCCTGTCCTTGTTGTGCTTTTGCATATACGGGGTCTGCCTGCTTAATCTCGGGTGTTGCATACTCGTACTCGGTGTTGATCTTCTCAACAAGTGATTTTTCCATATCGTTATCCATCGGACCGAATCTTAGCATCCTGCGGTTGCCTGATTTGCTCACGTCGGTGAGTGGATAATCGGCGAACGCTAGTTTTAAAGCATCATCGGACATGTCTATTGTGGCAAGTTCAACGATTGTGCCACCTTCAAACTGGAATCCAAGACGTACCGGTGAACCGGTGGCTACATACATCCCGCCAAGGACTATTAGTGCAAGTGCAAGCACGATTAGCGGCGGGGTGACCAGTTGTTCTGGTTTGTGTGTTCTTACGTAGGTGTCAAATCTTGATACAAGATCTTTTATGTTACCCATTTATTGTTTCTCCTTAAATAAAATCAAATTAAATTAAAGTGCATCAGCGATCAGTTGCGCCACACTAATCCCGCTCACACTCCGGTCAAGCGTATCTGTCGCCATAATCCCTTCGATGCCCGCAGAGAAGATGCGTGTGGCTGCATTGCGAGCAAGAACCGGGTGAATACACGCGACAAACACCCGGTTTGCACCGTTTTCCCTGAGTAAATCAGATGTTTTCACAATCGTGCCCCCAGTCGAAATAATATCATCCAGTATAACCGCATCTTTTCCGGAAACATCAAGTTTCTTTGTCTTTATTGTCACAGTATCCCCACTATGCCGGGTTTTTTCTATGTAATCAAAGTCAGCGCCAAGATACTCAGCCACGGATCGCACAAGATCAACAGCACCCTTGTCAGGTGCGATGATAACCGGATTATCCAATTCATCCGTCTTCGTTTTCATCGCTGCAAGATGTGCCCCGATCACCGGTGCAGCATCAAGATCGGTGGCGGCTCCATCAAAATACTGGAGCACACCACTGTTATGGACATTTATGGTAAACACCCGGTCAGCCGTGATTGCGCGTGCAAGCGCCCGTGCACTCACAGACTCCCCGGACTTGAACCGACGATCCTGCCGCGCGTAACCGAAATAAGGGATGACTACATCAACCCTGCCTGCAGTGTCACATGCATCGATCAGTTGCAGGAGTGCGATATAATCGGAATCAGCAGGTGTTGACTGGATGATTACAACGTGATCATCGATATCAGGTACGCGAAGGTACTGCTCCCCATCAGGAAAGCGAAAAAATTCAGTGTCTGCCAGGCTGCATTGCAGTGCGCGAGCAACACCTCCTGCAAGCACCTGGGAAGCGGGTCCGGGTATGATGTACATCGACGTTTCCATTCTAAGTTCTCACTATGTAGCGTTGGCGTGATGGCATTAATACCTTTTGATTGTGATGGTGTTTGGGATGAAGGTTTGGGACCGATTTATTGCGCATGTATACTATTCATTCTTAGAACCCCTGATAAAGTAACACTTCGTAGAGTTGATCCCGTGAGATGGGGATTCGTTAAACACGCACGCACACGCACACCAAAAGACCAGTGATCAGGGTTCGCCGGTGTTAATCCATGGCTAACACAAGTGTTTAACCCCGGATTACACTGATTTCATCAATCAGACCTTTCACACATTCTCTTGTTGCAGGTTACAATGAACCATCATGGATGATATCACTATCTGATACGGATGGCAACGGTATCGCGAACATCCCCATGGTCCGGCTGCTGAGGACTCGTATGACTGATTAGGAGGTCGTTTAAGGTCAAAATCCACACGAAAACTATTTGTGCGGTAAGTGGACTATTATAACATAATACAGCCCTGCAAGATCGGTAAATCGAGGATTGACATGAAAACACTACACATGATAAAATCAGACAACGGTGATATGTCATGAAACGAGCAGTGATCATTGCAAAAGGCGAGGTTCAGAGGGTTGGATACCGGGATACATGTTTCAATGAATTCAAAGTCACCGCAGGAAACGTCGGCATCTTCCCTAACACTCCGTGTGTAAAGGTCGCGGTAGCAGATGTTGGCATGGTGCAGATCGCGAAATACATTCTGTTGGGGGGTGGCACATGCCCAGGTATGTAGCGGATTCCTCGGTATTTATTCTTGGGATGCCGCTGCCACAATCTCCCCCGAACCAAACCGTCACCACACCTGATGTTTTTCGGGAGCTAAAGGACACGCAATCAAAGATTGTGTTTGAGGCGGCGGTGGATCAGGGGCTGCGGATTGAGCAGCCGCTACCACACTTTGTTTCTGAGGTCTGCGATCGTGCGAGAACCACGGGTGACGTTGAGCGGCTGTCTGAGACTGACATTGGTCTGCTGGCAAAAACCCTTGAATGCGGCGGCATCCTCTGCACCGATGATTACGCGATCCAGAACGTAGCAGAGAGTCTTGGCATCAGAACAGAACCGATTGTGCAGGAACATATTAAGGAGACCTTCGAATGGGGCAAGCGGTGCACGGGCTGTGGCAAGCGGTTTGAGGGTAGTGAGCAGGTATGCCTGATCTGCGGAAGCCGCCTTGTGGGTTACAGGAAAAAGAGAAAGAGGATTTAAGATGACAGCAATCATTGGCATTGATATCGGTGGCGCAAATACAAAAGTCGCGTCAGCCGACGGAACGATCACTGAGATACATTACATCCCGTTGTGGAAGGATACGACGCTTCCCCGCATACTATCAGATATTGCAGGGCGGATAAAGCCTGCAATGGTGGGGGTCGTGATGACTGGCGAACTTGCGGACTGCTTTGAGAGTAAGATGCAGGGCATACGGTTCATCTGTGATGCGGTGGACGATGCATTTCCGGATAGCAGGATATATTATCTTAATAATAAATGCGAATTCATAGACCGCCCCGACGCAAGCCTTGCTGCGGCAAACTGGGCGGCGTCAGCAGGTCTTCTTGCACAGGACTACGACTGCGTCCTCGTGGATGTCGGCAGCACGACAACAGACATCATCCCAATTATAGGGGGCGTTGCATGCGCGGGCGAAACCGACTTTGAGCGGCTACAACAAGACGAACTCCTATATTCCGGCGTTCTACGGACAAATGTCGCAACGCTTCTGGACCGGATCGTTCTGAACGACGCCCGATGCCGCGTATCATCAGAGCTCTTCGCGATAACGGGCGATGTGCACTGCGTACTTGGAACAATCAAAGAATCAGATTACACCTGCGAAACACCAGATCACACCGGAACAACGGTTAAAGAGTCAATTCGCAGGCTTGCACGGGTCATCTGTGCAGATACCGACGAGATCAGCGAATATGCAGGGTACGAGATCGCAGAGCAAGTGCGAGATGCGCAGGTACAAGAGCTTGGAACCGCGATCAACGCCGTTTTGAAACGACATGAGCTGGACCATGTCATCAGCACCGGGATCGGCGAGTTTTTGATCAAGGACGCATTGAACGAGATCAACAGTGTTCCGTGCTCATTCATCTCTGACATGTACGGAGCAGAAGTATCAAAGGTGTTTCCAGCGTATGCCACTGCAAAACTTGTTGAATCACAACTTTAAAACCATAAAAACGGCTCAATCTGTAACTCAAGTTGCAAACATCTCGAAAATGGACTGTGACGGCAGGACAGTAAGTGCTTAGGGATCACGAATAACCCGTGGCACATGCAGGTCACAAGATCAACTGCACACGGCGCCATCTCCTCACGGTTCTGACAATGAACATCTGCAATCTCGCGATAGAAGTCCGAGTGCCATTTTGAGCATACACACAGCCGTTTTCCAACGTTATTCGGTCGTAGTTGGCATGTGTAATTTGATCGACAGCATGCTTAACAAGCGTGCAGAAGCGGTCATCCCGGTGAAACCGTCAGCATCCAACGTTAATCGCACCCGGACTCCCGGGCATCTTGACCGGCAGCACCGCCCTTCGCTTGCACAGCACCGTTGCATGAAGGTCTGGCAACGTCACCACATCGTTCTTTGCAAGGGTGTAATGGCAGCTATCCGTGCCTACAAAGGTGGGAATATTCTTTAACACGCGCACAATCGTGTAACCATCCGGTGCGCTGGAACTCACCATTCCAAACCCTTCAACGCCCCCAACCACCATTTCATCTTCAGATGAACCAGTCACCGCTTCTGGCACCGATGGGGCAGACTCAACCGGCGGGACCTGCGCAGCCGACGTAACTGGAGTGACGGGAGTGACTGGAGTAACATGGGCAACCGGGGTGCTTGGTGCAACTGATGCCCCCATTACAACAGACTCACCAGCGATCGCCTGTTCAACCGCCACCCAGCCATGTCGCACCGCCCCAAGAACCGAATCATAGATGTCACGCTCAACTTGCGTCATCATATTAATGTCCTGCTTAATACCGCCAATCTCACCCATTATGCTCAAGGACGCCAGATTAACAATCTTCCCGATCCGCAGATTAAAGATGCGCTGCAAACGATCGCTTGCAGTCGCAAGTTCATCCGTAAGAAACTGGGCTTCTTTGCCGGATGCGGTTTTCTGCTCATCACGAAGCCCATCAAGATACGTGCGCACACTTTCATAAAAGTCAGGCTCAAGTTTTGCGAGTTTCGATTTCTGCTCCTGTTTCAAGGTGTTGCGCAGTTCTTCAAAGTCCATATAGCATATTTGCGATCAAACATTACTTCAATCTGGCGGCAAACGCCGAAACATATTTATAGGAATTTGATGTGGTTTACTATCATCTTATGATAATGTTGAGGAACCTACCATGAACAAAACTCAATTATTTGCCGTGCTGATGCTGATGGTTCTTGGGTTGGTCATTATCTCGATTGTCATCTATGACTCAGACGCATCGGTCGAGATGCAGCAATGTGGTGGCTGTCATAATCCGGAGTACACTCAGGATATGGCAGGAACTGGTATATGGCCTGCTGTATTCAACGCGATCGTTCCGGATCAGAGAGGCGAACGTGCTGAGCCATACTCTGGAAAGTGCCTCAGGGACCTTGCGGAATCGCAGGCACCAGAGAGCATGCAGCTACACGAGGGAATGCTATCAACTGAATGCATACGCTGTCATAACACACCTGTTGCACCGATGTATACAGAGTGCAGTATGTGCCATGGCGACTACCAACATGCCACTAAACTGGTAGAAGGCGACTGTCGGGATTGTCATCCCGCCCATGCCGCAGACACCAGCTATGGCTGTGCTGACTGCCATGAGACCCAGTATACCGAGTTCACCATGTCCGGTGGCAAACATGCAACAAAGGACACCAGCTATGATGCTCGACAATACACACTGAGTCCGACGACGTACAGTTATGATGCGCCATTAATCGGAGACGGATGCTACTCCTGTCACAAGGATCATGCCGAATCCATGGCATGTCTGGAATGTCACGGGATTGAACATGGATCAGAACTGGCAGATTGTCAGGTCTGCCATGATCCACATGCTCCAACCGAGATCAAGTTCGGTGCGATCGTGACCAGTACGCAGTGCATGTTGTGCCATGAGAGCACCAAAGAAGAGTTCATCACGCATCCGACCGAACATGCAAAGTTGAACTGTACCGACTGCCACATCGAGCACACCGGAGCAAAAGCATGTATAGACTGCCATGCTGATGCACACAAGGACATCGTTGTGGACGTTGACTGTATGACCTGTCACACAAACGGGCACGCACCGATCTAAGATCAGATCGTGCAACTCCACAATACGAAGACACAACTCCACCGGCACCCCCGGCGGAGTTACTTTCTATTTTTAGGTCTTAGCCCTAAACTCCAGGAAACAGGTAATCCGGTCAAACAGACAAAAGACTAATGTGATGCGCCCACTCAACTGTCTGTGAGGCGTTTTTGGTGAGCACCGATGAGATCGTGAAACGAGTAGCAATTGTCTCCAGACATGATGAGCCTGACGCAATCCAGCTGGCAGGACGTATACAGAACCATCTTGAATCAAACCCCGCGATCAACGAAGTTATACTCGATCACGACACCGCATCAGAACTCGGAACAACTGGCACACCCATAGAAGAGCTACAGGCAGACCTCCTCATCATTATCGGAGGCGACGGCACAATCCTCCGCACCATCCAAAAACTCAAGAAGCAAACACCAATTCTCGGAGTTAACTTTGGCAGAGTCGGCTTTCTTGCAGACGCCACATCAGAAAACGCGCTTGTAATGATTAACGAGGTTTTAGCTGACTTCAAGGTCGAAACCCGGATGCGACTCGCAATACACATCAACGGAGAATACCTCCCCTGCGCAACCAATGAAGCAGCAATTGTCACAACCTCCCACATCACAACATCACCTGCTAAAATGTTTGCATTCCGCATTCTGGTGGACGGTCATGAGCTTGACGAACTACGCGCCGACGGCATCGTCATCGCAACACCAACAGGATCCACAGCCTATGCAATGAGCGCAGGAGGTCCAATCGTCGACCCAAGAGTAGAAGGCACAATTATCGTGCCACTTGCACCATACAAACTATCATCAAGACCATGGATAGTCTGCGCCAATAGCGAGATCACAGTCAAACCAATACACACATCCGACGGTGCCACCATCGTAATTGACGGGCAATACACCCAGCCAATACGCGCCGGCGACACCATCACCATAACAAGCGCCAACAAACCAGCACTCTTCGTGAAAACCAAGTGGCAATTCTACGAACGAGTACGAATCAAACTCTAAATCACACATTCAACAGGCGATTTTGCAAAAAGACCTATTCATCCCACTTTTCAATGATGCACTGACACATCACCAAAAAGTGTCACAGTAACATGACGCATTTCACCCGCAGTAATCATCCGCTATTCAGCTTTATGCACCTTTCTATGTCGTTACATGCTCTTCCCGCCATAAAATTAATTTTCTGACTCGCAACTGTTCTATGTGGACAACACAATATCACTAACAACTGCCAAAGCAGATCA
Source organism: Methanosarcinales archaeon (assembly GCA_004211975.1). Taxonomy (GTDB): domain Archaea; phylum Halobacteriota; class Methanosarcinia; order Methanosarcinales; family Methanogasteraceae; genus Methanogaster_D. Next base: position 10,740 of record RXIK01000028.1, read on the forward strand.
TGGAAAGGGCGCATAGAATGCAGAGCGTCTGCCATCATTGAAATGCCCAAGATATTATCACCAAGATATACTTTGATATGATAACTCAGCCCCATTCCACACCTATAGAATAGCGAAAACCAATTTTAATATCCACATCGCTTCATCTACAATTTTACACGCATCCTTTCGAAGAATACGGAACTATTTCATCAGGAGAAAGCCGATATCTTCAGGGCAGGGCTACTCTCCACCGGTTACCAGCAGATGGATGACCCCCGTTCCAGGGTCCATGGGCAGAACCACTATGCGCTGAATTGTATGCAACCCCTATTACACCGCGTACTTCACAACTCCACGAAAGGGCTTGCCAGAAAACAATCTGTTAAAATTCGTGGCATTCGGTACATTCGTGAAATTCGTGATAAAATCAGCATAAAGGATCACGAATGGCACGAATGAACGAATCGCACGAATGTCGGGGATGTAGCGTGACATCAGCCAACTTTGCTACTTTATTTTTCGGGAGTTATTTCTTTAATGACGAAGCTTTCGACCTGATGGCTGAGTTCAGACTCTCTAAAAAGTTAATCGATACTGCTGGAATTTAAGGAAACTCCAACTCCAGAGGAGGCTGAAGCATTATCTGCTGAATTTAATGAGTTGTTTTCCACAAAAACCAACTATCCAGCTCTGGACAACCGTATCACAAAGACCCTATATAAGAAGTCGGAGCTCTTAATAACACTAAAACATCCTGAAGTGCCTTTGCACAACAACGAATCCGAATTGGGGGCAAGAGCTCAGGTCCGTAGGCGAGACGTGAGTCTGCACACCATGACCGAAGACGGGACAAAGGCGAACGATACCTTTTTGACGATTGTAGAGACTGCAAAGAAATTAGGTGTGAAGCGCGTATGCGTATATCCATGATCGTGTAAGCAAACGTTTCTGCATGCCATCTTGCGGAAATGATTAAAGCAAAGGGGGTTTCAGGGATGGAATATGATGAAGGTTAATGATACTGTGGTGCGCGTGGGGGTGGATGAATAAGTTGCTATATGAGTGGTGGTAGCTGGCACTCTGGTTTTGGTAATCCGGTGTATGACTGAACAGAAGTTTTGACTCGGGGGTACTTTCCCATGCTTTTTGGGGTGGATACCATCTTCTTCTTCTTCTTCTTCTTCTTGGAGTCCCACGCAGCAACCCATAACTTCCGCATAGTCAAGTTTATGTCGCTATGACACGAATAGGTAATAATGACCTATATATCCCTTTCGTTTGAAGTCCACCAGCCTCACCGGTTGAATCGGGAATTCCCATATCAAGGAGGGGAATATATTGATTATGAACTGAATCACAGTACCTTCAATAAAATTTCAGAGAAATGTTACCACCCGGCAACCGAAACAATCCTGGATAAGCTGGATGAACACAAAAACGAATTTAAGGTTTCGTTCAGCATATCCGGAGTATTTCTTGAGCAGTGTGAGATGTGGGATCCCGACCTCCTGGAACTCTTCAAAAATCTTGCAGAGACCAAGAACGTTGAATTTTTGTGCCAGACCTACTACCACTCTTTATCATCGCTTTACGAGGCTAAAGATGATTTTGTCGAACAGGTAAAGATGCATTCCGGGACAATGCGGGATTTGATTGGCTACACGCCAACATTCTTCGAGAACAGTGAATTCCTGTACAACAATGAGATCGCAGAACTTGCTAAGTCGCTTGGATTCAAAGGGATATTTACCGAGGGCATCCCAAGGATACTTGGCTGGAGATCGCCGAACTATGTGTACAGACATGGTGACATGCCGGTTCTTCTCAGGAATTACCAGTTGACTGACGACATTGGATTCCGTTTTTCGTCGAGATGGTGGGGGGAGTATCCGTTGACCGCTGATAAGTATGCTGCGTGGCTCTCTAACACCCGGGGTGACTGCATCAATATTTTCATGGATTATGAGACTCTTGGCGAGCACCACTGGGCAGACACCGGGATATTGGAGTTTCTACGATATCTTCCGGACGAGATTCTCAAATATGACCACCTCTCGTTTCTTACGCCATCTGAGATTGTGGATGTGTGTGACCCTGTTGGCGAAATTGATGTTGGGGTGTTTGACACGATCTCGTGGGCGGATCTTGAACGTGACACCAGTTGCTGGCTTGGAAACGAGATGCAGATCGCATGTTATGAGAAGCTGAAGCGCATGGAAAAGAAGGTTAAGAAGACCAAGAACCCGGAGTTAATCGCGATGTGGGGGCGTCTTGGGATCAGCGATCATCTGTACTACCTATTCACATCAGGAGGAAGTCCGGGAGAGGTTCACAGTTATTTCAGCCCATACAACAGCCCAATCGATGCTTTTGTGATATATTACTCTATTCTTTCAGATTTTGAGCGGCGCATTGATCTCTCTCAGTGATCTTGCCGCATCCTCCGGAGGCATGGTGTTGATGTAGACGTCGGTGTTCTTCTCAAAGCCCGCTGCAATCGAGAGTTTCGGCTCGATTCGTATGTTCAGGTGATAGCTGCTGTTGTCCATCTGGAAGAACATATAATTGTATGGGGGATTGTTAAGCAGGGTCTTTAATTTTAAGAGCGTGTCCCTGAGTGTTGTGCCGAGTGATGTCAGGCAACCCGGCGCTGTTATGCTGCTTATGTGCTTCTTTGGAAGCATCCACATCTCAAACGGTGACCGTGAACAGTGTGGTGCAAACACGATCCAGTGATCGTTCTCGATTATTGCTCGCTCTCCGCCCGATTCTTGCTCCACAATATCGCAGTACGGGCATCGGTCTGCCTCTTTGATCGCAGTCAGTTCCTGCATGATCAGGGGTGGGACAAGCGGCATTGGCATCAGCTGGGTGTGCGGATGTGAAAGAGACGCGCCAGCATCTCTGCCATGATTTCTGAAGAGGGAGACGTACTCTGTGCCAGTATTTTTCAGGTGGTGCGTTGTTCGGTCAGAATAGACCTGCATGAGACGCGTGATTTCATCGTCTGTGAAGTCGGATGGGTGTTTTTCATGATCAGGGGTTTCTGCAATGATCTCGTGTCCGGGAAGTGCCGGATACCGGTTTGGGAAGCATCTGACTTCCCAGTTCTTCACTTGTTTGTTGTCTTCATCTTTTTGGATGGTTAGTTTGTTGCTCTCGTATTTGTACACCGCCGTTGCGGCGGGCGTCAGATCCTCATTGCCCGGGCAGAACGAGCATGTTTCTGGTTTTGGTTTTGGTTTTGGTTCCCTCTCTTTAACAAAATCCGTCGGTCTTTTTGCTCGTGCTCTTGCGATGATGCAATATTTCTCAAGGAAATAGTGTTTTCGTATCTCTGACATGGTGTGGTACCTTGTAGGTCCCGGTGCACATGATGATGGGCATGCGAGTGTGTGGGTGTATCGGTCGGTGTATCTTGACTCTGGGAGGGACTTCACTCGTCAACAGGTCGCCCGGTTTGATCGTGAATAGCGTGACATCATGCCTTTTCGCAACAAGCATCGGCGCCATATTCTGTGCATACGTTCAAGACCTCCAGCAATCCGCGGTGGATGCTCCCGGACAAAAACCTGTTTTCATGGCAGAGCATTATGTTCCTGCACACTATAAATCTAACTCTGGTTCGCGTAGTAAAACCTTCTGATACGCTTCCAAGGTCTTTTTAGCGATATGATCCCATGTATAGAACGTTTCCACCCGTTTTTTCCCGGTTTCACCCATCTGTTTCATCAGATCCGGATTATCAAGCATGTAGTTGATGCACCATGCGATCGACTCTGGCTGCATATATGCTTTGATTCCGTCTTTGAAGTTATCGATGACATCCACCGCCGTAGTTCCAACAACAGGCTTTCCAACGCTCCAGCCCTCAAGAACCACGATTCCGAACGGCTCATTGCGGCTTGGCACACAGAGCAGGTCGCAGAGTTTCATCAGTTCATTCAGTTCCTTATCTGAGACATACCCGAGAAATCTGCATGACTGATGCACACCGAGTTTTATTGCAAGTTCCTCATACTTCTGCCGAAACCCGCCCTCGCCAGCGAATATGAATTTAACGTCCCACCGATGTGCAAGTATGTGCGGTATCGCTTCGATTAAGAAATCCACACCCTTCTGGTGAACCATCCTCCCGACAAAGAGGACAACCGGCGCAAGCGGATGGATTTCATAGCGCTTCTTAGCCTGTCCCGGATCGATACCCAGCTTTGAGCATGAGATAACGCCGTTTCCGATGATTTCGATCTTGCCATCAGGAATCCGGTATAAATCCTTGATCTCTCTATGCATCTGCCCGGATGTTGTGATCACTGATGATGACTCGTAGCCTGCAAGCCATTCTCGATGCGCAATCTCCTTTGACACCCCTGAATCCGAGTGGCAATTCCCATTCCTCCCCCATTCCGTACTGTGATATGTGATAACAAAAGGAATGTTACTTCTTCTCTTAATCTCTGTGAGGGCAAGTACGGGATGCCAGTCGTGCCCATGTATAATATCGAATTTCCCGAAGATGTCCTCTACTGCATAGAACCGGTCAACCATTGCCTCACACATCGCATTCATCTGGTTAACGATCCCGCCGGATTGGTCATGCGCACACCGCTCATAATGCACGCCACCGATCTCTTCGTACTCGCCCTCATCGCCAATTCGCGTGAAGATGTGAACCTCGTTTTCTTCGGCAAGGACCTCTGATAGATCAGTTACATGCGGCGCAATGCCGCCAACCCTGACCGAATGCAAACTCTCCCAGGCAAAGATGCCAATCCGCAGATCACTGACCGACATGCACAGTCTCCAATATATCAAGCGGCATCAGGTTATCCACACCGGTTCCGCCACCCACAAGTTCTGCGAATCGCCCGTGAAGCGCGGCACCAGACCCGTGGATATCGCCAAACATGCCGTGTTCCGCGCAGGTTGTAGTCTTCGTGTAGGGCATCTGCCCGTTCTCTTTGTATATGGTCATATAGATCATTTATTTTTTTGCATTTTAGACAGGGTGATTTTGTTTGCACGCACTACCCTTAACTTCAACTGTGTTTACCAACGTATTGCAACCGCCAAATAAGTTTCTATTGATCAAGGCTACTGGCAGCATAGCATCCGCGGTATTGTGAAACTGGTTCTTTATACGTGATACGCGTTCAGGAGGTACTGCTGAACCATTCGGTGCGAATTGAAGAAAGAGGAATTGAATGCAATTGTGTACTGCATGATCTGCGCCCATGCCTCCTTATCACCGTAGAACATTGGCAGTATCACCCTTTCCAGCTTGTCATAAAGGTCTTTAGCGTCCTTTGAATCATCCGATTGATCCGCATCAACCGATCCGATCGCCCATCCGGTCACGCCCTCCATGCAGCCTTCCAGCCACCACCCATCCAGTATGCTTAAACTTGGAACGCCGTTTATGCATGCTTTCATCCCGCTTGTGCCTGATGCTTCAAAGGGTCTCTTTGGTGTGTTGAGCCAGACATCCACGCCAGGGATGATTAATTTCGCAAGTTCCATATCATAATTCTCGAGGAATACAACCTTTACGTCATCTTCTAACTTTTTTATATCTTCAAAGATTGTTTTTATCAGCTCTTTTCCTTCAGCATCACTTGGGTGAGCTTTGCCTGCGAGTATGATCTGGATCGGCCCGGTATTCTTCGCAATGTTCACCAGCCTATCCTGATTGCTGAAGATAAGATCGGCTCGCTTGTACATTGCAACCCTTCTTGCGAAACCAAGTGTGAAAGTATCATAATCCATTCCTGCATTGTGTTTTGCGTTTACAAAATCGATTAGCAGCCTTTTTGCCTCTGCGTGAGCCTGCATGATTCCTTCTTTTGGTACTGAGATCGCGTATCTCAGATCAAATGGATCCTTCCTCCAGCCACCGATACACTCATCATACAACTTACGGAAGGGGTCTGAGGTCCAGAATACATGATGCACGCCGTTGGTTATCGAATCGATTGGGTAACCTGGAAACATGTCCCGGGAGATTTCTCCATGCTTCTTTGCCACACCGTTTATGTATTTGCTGTGATCCAGAGCGAGTATGGTCATATTCAGTTCATCTTCATGGCAAATCTCATCTATTTCACTGTCTTTTAGGTATCCTCTAAGAAGGCACTTTGCCAGTGGAACCGGGAACCTGTCGTGACCCGCCTGAACCGGGGTGTGGGTTGTGAAAATACACTGTTCACGCGCCAGTTTGAGAATCTGACCATCTTTATATTCCGGTTTATCCTCTTTCATCTTCTTTATCAGTTCCAGAGTGACTAATGCGGAGTGCCCTTCATTCATGTGATGTTTCCGGATGTTTGAGTAGCCCAACGCCTCAAGCATGCGCACACCGCCGATTCCGAGAACCATCTCCTGTAACAATCGGTACCGTTTATCGCCCCCATAGAGGTAATATGTGATCCTCTTATCAGAGATGTCATTTTTAAAAATGTTTGTATCAAGGAAGTATATCGGTACCTGATAGCCCCCTATACCCGTCATAAGGTATTCCCATGCCTGGATTTTTACATATCGGTCCTCAATAGGCACAGACACCTTAGGCGCCATGAGTGTTGCGAAATCATCAATCCTCCAATCTGTCGGCAGTTCGATTTGATTGCCCTTAGCGTCCAATCTCTGTGATAGATTGCCTTTATTAATGGCGAGTGTGACCGCCACAATCGGGACGCTCATATCAGCGCATGACCTCAGGAGGTCACCTGCTAAAATCCCGAGCCCTCCGCCGTAGGTTGGCATCCTACTATTTATGCCGATCTCCATGCTGAAAAAAGCAATCCGTGTATCTTCTTTTGTGTTACCGCTCAACATTTATCTCACTCCCATTCAGATAGTAGCTTGTGAATGCACGTGAATAATGCTTTTCGCTTCCATGGTTATTATAACATGCAGTTGCACATAATATTATCATGATGACCTTTCAGGCGATTTTTCTGGCAGGCTATAATTCACGCTCTCCCATAAATTTCTGTCATCTCAAGAAGTTTTCTGGCGTGAGATGATGTCAGTTGCTCTGGCAAGAGTCTCCACCCCCAGTTTCCATCCGATGTAGCCGGTAGGTTCATCCGGGCACCTCCACCCAGACCAAGAATATCTTGCACCGGCATGATGGTTAGATTTGCAACCGACATCATGGCAAGCCTGATTAATTCCCAGTGAAGCTCCTTGACCGGCACCTCCCGTCCCAGATACTGAAACAGCCGCCTCTTATCCTCTGGTGTTGCCTCCATCTCAAACCACCCTCTCGCCGTGTTAACGTCATGTGTCCCCGTATATAACACACAGTTTCTCACGACATTGTGCGGTATATACGGATTCATGGGGAGCCCCTCACCAAAGGCGAAGAGAAGCACCTTCATGCCAGAAAAACCAAAAATATTCATGATCTCCCGCACATCCGCAGTGATAAGCCCAAGATCCTCGGCAATGATTGATGTGCTTGCGAATTTTCTGGTGAGCGTATCAAAGAAGTCCATTGCCGGAACCTCAACCCATTTTCCACACATTGCGGTTTTTTCACCTGCCGGAACCTCCCAGTATGCAACAAACCCTCGAAAATGATCGATCCTTACATAATCAAACAGTTTCAGGTTGTGTTCCAGGCGTTGAACCCACCAGTCATACCCGCGCTCCTTTAAAGCATCCCACCGGTAAACAGGATTGCCCCAGAGCTGTCCGGTTTCACTGAAGTAATCGGGCGGCACGCCAGAGACTACATAAGGCTTCTTTTCATCATCCAGCTTGAATATATCCGGGTTGGTCCAGAGGTCCACACTGTCATAATCCACATATATGGGTATATCTCCAATGATATGGATGCATCTCTGATTACAATAGCTTTTCAGCGAATTCCACTGCCGGATAAAGATATACTGTATGAACTTCTCCATATCAATTCTGTCGCAAAGCTCCTCGTCCTCTTCCAGTGATTTCAAAGCATCAGGTTCCCTATCACGTAGTTCATCGGACCATTCGCTCCATGCTCTTCCATGAAACCGGGATTTGAGCGCGATGAACAATGCAAAATCATTGAGCCAGTGGGCGTTATCAGAACAGAACCGGTCATACTCACAACTGTTTCCTCTCTCTTTAAAACGCTCGTGTGCAGGATGAAAAAGCTTTCTCTTGTGTGCGGTCGCTGAATCATAATCGACCTTTTCACGGTTGGGCAGGGGCGTTATATCCGCCTTATCAAGCAAACCATCCCTGACCATTAGTTCAGGGCTAATCAGCAGGGGATTGCTCGCAAAAGCAGATATGCTGTGGTAGGGGGAGTTGTCATAAATCGGGTCTGTTGGATTTAAGGGAAGAATCTGCCAGAAGCCCTGCTTGGTCTCGGCAAGAAAGTCCGCAAACCTGTAAGCCCCGGATCCCAGATCCCCGATACCAAAAGACGAGGGCAGGGAGGTTATGTGAAGAAGTATGCCGCTTCCTCTTCTCAACATGTTCCCTCCTTGCTCATGAGCAGAGCCACAGGGAAATGTTCAAGCACATCACATATCAGCAGAGTTTTCCTACTATATTCTTTGGTTGTGAGTAACTCTTTGTGCGATTTGTTCATAATATCCCTCAATAATTAAATTCTCTTTTCAACGTCAACCAGTCTGCGATTATCCGGGTCCACGAGATCAAGATGGACAATATCTTGGGCTACCTGCAAGTCAAAGGAAATATTAAGCTTAATTCTGCAGGTTGCAACCGGGATATGCATTATACGCACCTCACAGCTATATAATCCTGCAGGTTATCAAAATGTTCAACCCATTTTTTGGCATTCTGGTCCCCTCTCTCCGCACGCTCCCGCATTTCACCGTTAAGTTTCCTGCTTATTGAGAAGTAGGTGTTCTGAGTCTTCCACAGATCAAGTTCCAGAGAGAGAGCACTCAAAATTCTGAATGTGGTTTCTATTCTCTCAAGCAACGACACATCTTCCGGGGTCATGGAGAGTTTTTCCATGAGCGAATTGATTTTCTGGCTTGTGACAAAACCAAGAGTGGTCATGTCCAGTTCAAATGACCATTTTTTAGCCTCTTCAACCAGCTTTTGAAGATCCTCAAGATCAAGTTCTTCGGTTTCCAGTGATTTGCGAAGGTCCGCGTTCAGTATGAACTCAGCAATGGCGGCAAGGGCTTTTGGCATGGGAATCCGTAAATCTCGCATAACCTGCATAACCGGGTAATGTTGCTCATAAGTCTGGCGGGAAGACGCCTCTATCTCGCTTAGTATAGGCTCAAGGATCTGGTTTAACACCTTTCGCTGCTCATCTTTGAAGAGATGCCACAGGGAATAACCATGCGTTTCAAAGTGACTGTCCATCAAACGAATCACTTCAGGAATATTACTTTTCGTGAAAGCATTCGTTATTTCCTGACGCATAAGTAAGAAGAAATTATCCCCCACATACTCGCGTACCCCGCCAATTAAGTTGTGATCTCCAAAATGCATGACTGCAAAGCACAATAACCGTTCTTCTCCTGTGATATCGGCACGTATCCGGACTTTGCCAATGGCAAGTTTCTGCATCCCCGACTCATTTAGGTCATATAGCTCGCTGCTGGCGGTGTAACAGAAAATATTTATGGTTTCAGGATATTCCTCAAAGAGTGAAGATATCGCATAATGCGCCCCAACCTTGAGGAGATCAAGGGCAGCAGGCTTCACAAAAGCGTCCCACACCCTGGCTCCATTTTCACATTTTGAGATATTGCTCTCTGCTCTTTTGAGGATATCAAGATAGCCCGATTCCAGATCCTCACCTCCAACATCTCTTGCAAGCTGCATGGCGCAGGAAGCATACCGCATCACCTGGACAGTCTCAATACCTGAGATATCATCAAAGAACCAGCCGCAGCTCGTGTACATAAGCATTGCGCAGCGCTGCATCTCAAGAAGTTTCAGAACCTTCACAGTTTCTTCTTCTGAAAGTTTTCTTGTTGCGTGCCTTGAAAGGAATGCATCCACGCTCTGAACAGACCCATCAAGAATAACCTCGTCCTGAACCGACCTATTGAGAATAACCTTGATGTAATCGTCCCTTGCCTGCCATGGACTCTGCACATATAACGCAATCTCCCTTTCATAAATCAGAATAAGATTGTCTCGGAGCCAGTCCATAGCTTCACGAAGGAAAGCCCGCCATTCCTGATTCCATCCGGGATTGTTCTGTGCGTTACATCCACAATTACCTCGCCACCGCTCAACTCCGTGAGCGCAGCTCCAGGAACTGTTCTCGATGATTTCAACCTCATGCGTTGGAGGGTGCTTTTCCAGATATTCCGCATAGTTGGTGAGGTTAGCCCGTTTGCCGGACTCGATGTTGTGCAGGGCACATGCCAGTGCCATGTCTCCATAAAGATGATGGTGACCATACGACTCTCCGTCTGTGGCTATGTGGACGAGCTGGGGCTCTTTCAGATCGGAGAAACTGCCAATTAGCCTGTCCGCAAAGCGGTTGCCGTTGTTTAAGAGACCTCCGAAGGCAAGGTCCTGTGCTACCGGACCATCATAGAAGAATAGATTGATTGTCTTTCCGGATGGAAGTCTGCACAGGTATGGCATTCCGGAGTTGATGCCTTCACCCGCATAGTCCCATGCTTCTTTTCCGATCTCTCGCACCCGTTGTGCCTGGCGCGGCGCTAGAATGGTGAACCTAATCCCGAACTCAGCCAGTATGTCCAGCGTTTCAAGATTGGCAGCCGTCTCCGGAAGCCACATCCCTTCCGGTTTCCTTCCGAAACGGTACTCAAAATCCCTTATTCCCCAGAGTACCTGTGTTCGTTTGTCCCGGCTGTTTGCAAGCGGCATAATTATATGGTTGTAAGCCTGTGCAATGGCTGAACCATGCCCTGAAAAACGTTTTTGGCTGATCCGGTCTGCTTCAATGATCGCTCGATACACATCCGGATGGTGTGGTTTTATCCAGGAGAGTAGTGTTGGTCCGATATCAAAGCTTATTCTGGAATAGTTGTTTATGATATCTATAATCCTGTTATCGGGATCGAGGATGCGGGAAGCTGTGTTCGGAGCATAACATTCTGATGTTATCCTCTCGTTCCAGTCATGGTATGGATAAGCTGAATCCTGCAGTTCAATCTCTTCCAGCCAGGGGTTCTCCCTCGGAGGCTGATAAAAATGCCCGTGAATACAAATATAGTGATTCATGTATATACCTCATATAATATGAAACTGTGCAGTCTTATGGTTAGCTCCCGCCCCCCCAATCATTATTCCGGACAGTGAAGAACCGGAACCACCCCACACCTCATCCAAAAAATCAAAAATCTTTTCCCAGCACCCATGTTTTTTCTGATACCGTGAGTACTGCCATGAATAAACAAAACCCTCTTCCAAAGCGTTCACAAAGTCTTTTACCACGCCACAATCCATGTAATAACCCATTCACTCACCTGTTAGTAGCGCATGAATAGAGTGCTGGAAGTCGTCACACCATTGAGCATATCCCGTAGCCTCCGGATTCTCCTGACCATATCACTCGCACATCATTCAAATTACTTACTACTACCAGATAAAACTTTCTTCTGTGTTCACCTAAAAGACCTTCAACTCTTTCTGCAAGTTTCCAGAGAAAGTGCTTTGCATTTCTCGTTAAATCAAGAACACAAAGACGCAAAGGCAATAGAGACGAGAAATAAAAGAGCCACATATTAATGATCATATTACAGTGACATCGCGGGCACTGGTTGCTGCGCATTCATGGTTGGATCGGTCATGGAAAAAATTGCGGTTTATGCAGGTGGTGAGTATACATAGGAATAAGATGACCGGCAGGAGTTGAGCCGATCACCCTCCGGAAATCACCCCTCCAACTTTCGGTACACATCAACAGTATCATCTGCGATCCGATCCCAGTTATACTTTGTTTTAACCAGTTTCTTTCCGTTTTGCCCCATTTTCTTCGTTGACTCAAGATCGCCCATCGAGTAGTTGACGCACCAAGCGATGGACTCCGGATTTCTGTATCCGATTACCCCGTTTGAGAAATTATCGATCAGATGCACGGCATCGGTTGCGATAACCGGTTTTGCCGCGTCCCATGCTTCCAGAACCACGATTCCGAATGGTTCGTTGCGGCTTGGAACACATGCAAGATCGCACGCATTCATGCAATCAGAGAGCGTCGTATCAGATACGCGCCCGAGGAACCGGCAGGCACCCATAACGCCGTGTTGTGATGCGCGTTGCTCACAGTACTGTCTCATCTCACCATCGCCAACGAAGACGAATTTGGTATCCCACCGGTTGTTGAGTATATCAGGTATCGCGTTTACGAGCATGTCAGCGCCCTTCTGATAACTCATGCGTCCCGTGAATAGCACCATCGGCGCAAACGGGTGTATGCCGAGCCGCTTCTTAACCGCACCCGGATCCACGTCCTTCTTGATCTTACCGGGATTTATTCCGTTCGGGATTATGGTGATCTTCTGCTCAGGTGTTTGATAGATCTGCTGCACCTCACCTTTAAACTGATCGGTCGTGATGATCACCTCTTTCGCCTCATATCCACCAAGCCATTCCCTGTGCGATATCTCACGCGCTTCCCACCAGTCACCGAACTGGTTGCCGTTTCTACCCCATTCGGTGCTGTGGTATGTGATAACGAACTCCTTGCCGTGGTCATGCTTGATCCGGTTCAACGCAGCAACCGGGTGCCAGTCATGCCCGTGAAGAACATCGAAACCGCCAAATTCGTTTTGCACTGACCCAAAACGGTCGTACATCGCATCGCACATCCGATCCATCTGATGAACAATGCCGCCCGACGGATCGTATCTGCACCGCTGATAATGCACTCCGCTTATTTCGTCGTAGTCACGCATCCACCCACTCTGTGTAAATATGTGTACTTCGTGCCCAATTGCTGAAAGTGCCTCTGCAAGTTCTGTCACATGTGGGGATATGCCGCCCACAACAACAGAGTGTAAACTCTCCCACGAGAACATCCCGATTCGTAATGTTTCCATTTGTACCACCTCCAAAACTGTACGTTATCGACAACTTTACCAACAATAAAGCTTTCGGTTGTACAGAATCAATATTTTATATGAAATCGTGTTATGACTCAACTTTGATAATTGTATTTTAATCCAATAATCGACTACTTGCACCCAATTCTGCCCCATCTGCCCGCATTTTCCCGCAATCGTGAAATACCCCACACCCCTAAAACCACTATCAATGGACTTCGCTATGCAGGAACTATCCGGGATGCGGTGAATACTATAACCAAACAGGGAATTTAACTATAGAGTGCGCAGATGGATGCGGAGGGGGAATAAACGGTTAAACACTCTCTCGTTCCTCTGCACCATCCGCGGTTATTTTTTTTCTTACCGTAAAGTACCGAATGAGACTTTTTAATTTGTTCTGGTCGGTTGAACAACATGATGCCAATCCTGCAAACAGTGGCATGATATGATTTCCGAAATCAGTGGAATCAGTGTTACTCTGTGGCAAATAAAACTTTTAGCCACAGATTAACACTGATTACACAGATTAACGATATAAATAACTTTTCAGATCGATAGCGCTCAATTTTAGCAGTTATGCTTACACAAGACAATCCAGGGTAACCAGAAAATAATAAAAAGTCTCGTTTTTTGGGTTTTAGGGGTAATTGTGTGGCTGCGGCTGTTTTTTTTGGTTTCCAAAGTTGAGTTATAAATATTTACAGATTTAACAACCACCCCCCCATCACCGAAAGGTTTAAGTTCATTATGAATATGTATTCATTGATGCCAAGACCAAGACGTCACCGGCACATACGGTCATCATTCGATTATAATTACTGGAGACCGTGTGCAACCTGCCTGGAGGACATTGATATCGTGGTCCTGAAGCTAGAAGAGATGGAAAGCATACGACTAAAAGATCATCTTGGGATGGGCCAGCGTGAGGCAGCAGAACTTATGAAAGTCTCACAACCAACATTTCACAGGATCCTGGCTAAAGCAAGAAAAAAGATCGGATGCGCTCTTGTTTGTGGCAACGCAATACGAATCCACGGCGGGACGTACGAGATGACAATGCCCACAGGGCGCAAGTTCCAGTGCTCCAACTGCCAGCATACATGGGAGGTTGCACATGGCACAGGAAGACCCCAAAAATGCCCTAACTGCGGAAACGCGAACCTACACAGGGCAGAAGACGACCGCGGCTATGCCAGAGCCAAAAGTGGCAGGCAAGGCAGGCACGGCATACAATAACAGTAACAAACAATAAAAACGGTGAAATCATGGATAAAAATGAAGAAAGTATAGCTCAGGAAAAGCGCTTAAAAGAGCGCATGGGACAAGTGAAGCACAAAATAATGGTTATGAGTGGAAAAGGCGGCGTTGGGAAGACCACCGTAGCAGTCAACCTCGCACTCACACTCGCGGCAAAAGGATATGAGGTAGGGATCATGGACGCCGACATCCACGGTCCAAATGTCCCGAAAATGCTTGGAATAGAGGACGAACATCCCGAGATAACCGAAGAAGCCATATCCCCCGTCTTCGTGCCTCCAAGAGTTAAGGTCATGTCCCTTGCATTTCTGCTTGAAAACAAGGACACGCCAGTCGTGTGGCGAGGACCGCTCAAGATGGGCGCAATCAAACAGTTCCTATCCGACGTCACCTGGGGCAACCTGGACTGCCTGATCATTGATCTCCCGCCCGGAACCGGTGATGAACCACTGAGTGTTGCCCAACTAATCCCGGAGATCGACGGCGCAATCATTGTCACTACCCCACAGGACGTTGCCCTGCTGGACTCAAGAAAATCGGTGACCTTCGCAAAAGAGCTTGGCATGCCCGTTATCGGAATCATAGAGAACATGAGCGGATTCAAATGCCCAAAATGCGGCGAAGCAATCGATCTATTCAAAATAGGCGGCGGCAAACTCGCTGCCGATGACATGAACATACCATTCCTCGGCAGAATCCCAATCGAAGTTAATATCGTTGAGTCTGGCGACAGCGGCATCCCATTCGTGCTTGCGCACGAGTCAGAAGCTGCCAACGCCTTTGAGACTATTGTTGAGAACATGGAACACATTGTAAAAGGAGAATAATAAACATGAAGATATGCGTAACATCAACAGGACCATCAATGGATGCGCCCGTAGACCCAAGATTCGGCAGATGCCAGTATTTCATGATCGTGGACTCAGAGACACTGGAATATGAGGCAATGCAAAACCCGAGCATAAACGCGTCAGGCGGCGCAGGAATACAGGCGGCACAAACCGTCGCAGGCAAGGGCGTCAGCGCCGTTGTCACCGGAAACCTGGGACCAAATGCAACCCAAACACTCACTGCCGCCGGAATCACGATGGTGACCGGTGCAACAGGCACCGTCCGCGATGCAGTCGAGCAGTATAAGAGCGGAGGGCTCTCGCAGACGAGCACCCCAACCGTTCCCGAGTATTCCGGACGTGACAACACCGGTGCAGGTGCAGGCACAGGTGCAGGCGCCGGAATGGGCGGGGGCAGAGGTATGGGCGGCGGAGGCGGACGTGGCGGCGGCAGAGGCGGCGGTCGCGGCATGGGCATGGGCATGGGCGCCGGAGTTCCAGCAACACCCACACCGCCAGCAACATCCCAGCCCACACAGACAAAAGATGAGGCAATACAAGCCCTGGAAAATCAGATGAACGAGATCAAAGCAAAACTAGAAGAACTAAAGAAATAGGAGGCAAACAAAATGAGAGGCGGACACAGAAACATGTACTATGCAACAGGCATGCCCGGATGGATGCGGCTCGGATACTCCCCAGGATGGGTTGGACGCACACCCAGCGGACTACCACCAACTGCACAGTACATGCAAACCGGAATGCAAACACCACAACCACAGGCTACAACGGCAGGAATGCAGACAGGCATGCCAGCAATCCCTGCAGAACAGGAAGTCCCCATCCTGGAATCACAGGTAGCGATTTTAACTGGGCAACTAGAACAGATCAAGAAAAGAATCGACGAGCTGAAGAAATGAAGTACAAAATCGATGAATCGCTCTGCGTAGGATGCGGATTATGCGTCAACGTCTGTCCAGTGCGAGCAATAACCATGACAGACAAGGCAAAGATCAATAGTGACAGCTGCACCGGCTGTGGAACCTGCGCTGGCGTTTGCAAGAAAGGAGCGATCATCGAGGTTGCGGATGAAACCATGCAAGAAACTGCATCGGTTCCCGCCGCAATTGCGTCCGGAGTTACAACCGCCATCGGAGCAGTCGGAAACGCAATCAAACAATACGCAAGTAACAGCACCCCCACCAGCCCCCGACAGGGCAGTGGTATGGGACGCGGAGGCGGTCGCGGCAGCGGTAGCGGCGGTGGACGTGGCGGCAGCGGTCGCAGAATGAACAAACAAAACAAAAGGAGGTGATAACCAATGCAAAGAGGATCCGGAAGCGGAAGAGGAGGCGGCATGGGCAAAGGCGGAGGGCGACAACATCTCGGTCCAGCTCAATCATGCAGATGCCCGAACTGTGGATACACACAGCCACACCAACCAGGTGTGCCGTGCGTCAATCAGGCATGTCCAAAATGCGGAGCAACAATGGTAGGAGCATAACCCTACCATTCCGCTATTTTTTATGGTATACACACTATAACAGACATTCCGCACGTGTTTTTACAAAAAGATCTATTTTTTGCAAATGGTGAATAGTGGCTGATGCTTGCGATTTTGGGGTTTTGAAGATAATCACTTTATTAAAATATATATTTTTTACA
>RXIK01000101.1 GCA_004211975.1 Methanosarcinales archaeon
ACGATATTCACCACAGACCTCCACATAATCCCCTGCCGCAACGCTGATATCAGAGAACGGGGGGGCTATGGGCCAGGTGACGGTCACCGCATCACCTATTCCAAGGTTACCTGCCGGATCACAAAGAATTTCATCAATCCGGATGTTGGCACCTCCTGCACCCACCGCACCACCAAAATCAGGGAATCCAGTCACAATACCCCTGTATTGCAGAGCCTCCGTTTGTCTCTGCAGGTAGTAATCATCAGACCCGGTTAGACTCACCTCGCACCCATCAGGACTCGTATAACGTCCATACACACATACCTGATCTCCCATTGTAATATCGGGGTCCATGTATCCGCGTGGCGGAGCTACAGCCGCTGTAGTAACGTTCAATAGGTTGTTGCATGCCTGTAGTTCGTTGAACTCCGCATCCACTTGCACAACCCAGCCCCCTGGAGCGCCGGGCATGGTTGCCTCGATATATTCGATCGCGGTTCCATTGAACCGAACACCTAATACTGCAAGGTAATGCTCTGATGCACCCAGATACAACCAGTGGTTTTCAACATCAGACCAATACTCAGGCATCTCCGTGGTATCACGATATTCACCACAGACCTCCACATAATCCCCTGCCGCAACGCTGATATCAGAGAACGGGGGGACTATGGGCCAGGTGACGGTCACCGCATAACCTATTCCAAGGTTACCTGCCGGATCACAAAGGATTTCATCGATCCGGATGTTGGCACCTCCTGCACCAAACGCACCACCAAAATCAGGGAATCCGGTCACAACACCCCTGTATCGCAGAGCCTCCGTT
The DNA here is from genome assembly GCA_004211975.1 of Methanosarcinales archaeon. Taxonomy (GTDB): domain Archaea; phylum Halobacteriota; class Methanosarcinia; order Methanosarcinales; family Methanogasteraceae; genus Methanogaster_D. Next base: position 809 of record RXIK01000101.1, read on the forward strand.
TGTCTCTGCAGATAGTAATCATCAGACCCAATCAAACTCACCTCACACCCATCAGGACTCGTATAACGCCCATACACACATACCTGATCCCCAATTGTAATATCAGGGTCCATGTATCCGCGTGGCGGAGCTACAGCCGCAGTAGTAACGTTCAATAGGTTGTTGCATGTCTGTAGTTCGTTGAACTCCGCATCCACTTGCACAACCCAGCCCCATGGAGCGCCGGGCATGGTTGCCTCGATATATTCGATCGCGGTTCCATTGAACCGAACACCTAATACTGAAAGATAATGCTCTGATGCACCCAGATCTGTCCAGTGTTTTTTAACATTGGACCAGTGTTCAGGCATCTCCGTAGCATCACGATATTCACCACAGACCTCCACATAATCTCCTGTCACAACGCTGATATCAGAGAACGGGGGGACTATGGGCCAGGTGACGGTCACCGCATCACCTATTCCAAGGTTACCTGCCGGATCGCAAAGGATCTCATCGATCCGGATGTTGGCACCTCCTGCACCAAACGCACCACCAAAATCAGGGAATCCGGTCACCATGCCCCGGTATATAGCATCTTCTGCGCACGCACCTCCGGTTGATGCACCAAGCATCACAATCGCTACACAGAATCCAAATACAAGTTGTTTTATTCTTATGTTCATTTATAACACATCCTACCTATTTACGGTCAAAGATCTGAAATTTCCTAGTATTTATCAGTATTGAAGCTGCCTCATAACCTAACCGCGTACTATTAACACGCAGCCATACTATAAAAGCCTTTCCTCGACTACTTGACCACAAGCTTCCATATTTAACGTCACGTTTAATTTTGAAACTATATTCACGGCAACAGCCCCAACTCCAAACCACACCCAAACCATTTTTGAATGCGTTTCACATCCAACCAGAAGTCTTACACACCCCCATAGTGAGAAGCAAGTTCAAACTAAAGGAAGAGGGAGTTGAGGAGTTCTTTCGTAGTTATGGAATGTTCTTAAGTAGATGGGAGAAATCCTGATTGATAAAGAGATAATAATCCGGGATGTGGGCATAAGATTTGGGTTGGCTGACGTCTCTTTATTGAAAGCTTACGAAAAAACTGGCGTGATGATTCTCTCAAGTGATGTATCGTTCTGCCGGTTATGTGAATGGCGAAATATCGAAGTTATTGAATATAAGACGTTCTTTTTTGATAACTTTTTGAGATGCTGCACCTGACCACCACAAATCCGCAGCACCGGAAGTGAACACACCCCGGGCAAAGAAACCAGTTCACCCGCCCAGATACAGCCGCAGCACGTCCTCGTTCTCAAGAAGCTCTTCGCCCGGTCCCTCAAACCGGTTTCTGCCCATCTCAAGCACGTACCCGCGGTCAGATATTTTAAGCGACCTTTTTGCGTTTTGTTCCACGATCAGGATTGATGTGCCACTCTCGTTGATCTCGGTCAACTTCCCAAAGACCATGTCCCGCATCACCGGAGATAGTCCTGCTGATGGCTCGTCAAGAAGAAGAAGGTCGGGCGAGAGCATGAGTGCACGTCCGATGCCAACCATTCTCTGTTCGCCTCCGCTCATAGATCCTGCTTTGATCCGCTGTTTTTCTTTTAGTGCGGGGAAAACATCGTAAACCCGCTCCAGACTACTGGATATGTCGTTGTTTCGTATGAACGCGCCCATCTCAAGGTTTTCGAGGGCGGTTAGCGACGGGAAAAACTCTTTTTCCTGCGGGACATATCCCATCCCCTTTCTAACGATCGCCTCTGGCTGGATCCCGGTTATGTTGTCGCCGTTGAAGATGATTTCGCCGCTTCTTATGCGGAGAAGCCCGAATATTGTTTTCATGAGTGTTGATTTGCCGGATCCGTTCGGTCCAATGATGGAAATGATCTCGCCGGGTTTTATGTGTATTGATATGCCGTGAAGTATGTCAAGATCGGTGTATCCTGAGATGATGTCGCTCACTTTCAGGATGTTCATCCTTCATCCCCCAGGTAGGCGTTTAACACGTCCCGGTTTTGTTTTACCTCGTCAGGTGTGCCTTCGGTCATGATCTTGCCCGCATTCATGACGGTGATCCTGTCGCTGATCCTTGTGATCGCAGGGATGTCGTGCTCGATTATTAGGAATGTCATGCCGCTTTCACGCAGTTCATCGATGTATTCGGAGATTTTCCGTGAGAGCGTCGGGTTAACACCAGCAAACGGCTCATCAAGCAGCATCAGTGATGGATCAATCATTATTGCCCGCGCCATCTCAAGCAGCTTCTTCTGCCCGCCTGAGAGTGCGCCAGCATACTCATTCTCAAGATGCTCGATCTCAAAGAACCTGAGGACATCCCGGGATTTTTCTTTTATCCGTATGTCCTGTGTTTTCACGCTCTGCGGGCGGAGCCAGACGTTCCATATCCGCTCGCCAGCCTGGGCTTTTGGCGCGAGCATCAGGTTGTCAAGAACGGTCATCTTCGTAAGGGCGTGGGGTATCTGAAACGTCCGCACCATGCCGCGTTGCGCAACCTTGTATGGCGGGAGATTATCGGTCGGTCTGCCTTTAAAGATGATTTTGCCGCTGCCCTTTGCAAAGCCGCTGATCAGGTTGAACATCGTGGTCTTTCCAGCGCCGTTCGGACCGATTAATCCCATGACTGTTCCGGTTTTGATTGTGAGCGAGCACCCATCAACCGCTCTTACGCCGCCAAAATGTTTTTTCAGGTTTTGCACAGAGAGTATGTTCATGTAATCACCGGGTCCGGATCGGTCAGCTCAGCCAAACGAGATCGGTCAGGTGGGGTCTGCCCAGCGGGATATGTTCAACGAGATCAGTAATCTACCGGGGGTAGTTTGTTTGATTGAATTGGTCTGTTTGATTGGGTTAGTCAGATAATGCAAGTTCCTCTTTCTTCCCAAATATTCCTTCCGGTTTGTGCATCATGAGCAGCATCAACAGCAGTCCGATCATGATCATTCGGAACGCGCCCATCTGGTGTGCTGTGAACGGGAGATAGGGGTTAATGAACTTTGTTGCGCTGAAAAGTGTCCAGAGGATGAGGGCGCCGACGATTGTTCCTTTGTTGCTCGCGGTTCCGCCGAGGATCACGATGATCCACGCATAAAACGTCTCGACCGGCTTGAATGTGCCGGGGTCGATGTATTGCAGGTATAATGCGAGCATTGCGCCTGCCAGTCCTGCTATCGCGGACCCTATGGCGAGCGACTGGAGTTTGTATGAGAAGACGTTCTTTCCGAGGGCTGCCGGGACGGTTTCGTCTTCTCGAACTGATTTTAGCACTCTGCCCCATGGTGAATGCACTAGTTTCTCGAGGGATGTGTAGACGATTATTAGTATTGCAACAAATAATATTAGAAGAGATATATTATAATACTGACACGGAATCACATCCTGAAACGGTCGATCAAACCCATAAATCCCAAACGGACCCCTCGTAAGCCACTCCTCATTCAAAAGAATGAAACGCAAGACCTCAGAAAAGCCAACCGTAACAATCGCAAGATAATCCTCCCTCAAACGAAGAGTCGGTATCCCGAGCAACAATCCAAACAACCCTGCCATAACAGTCCCACCCACAACCGACAAAACAAGCGGACACCCACCCAAATTAAGCATCGCGGTCGTGTACGCGCCAATAGCAAGGAACGCAACATGCCCAAAGTTTATAAGCCCGGTAAACCCCCACTCAAGATTCAGACCCAGCGCAAAGACCGCGTAAATCGTCGAAATCAAAAGAATCGTCGTGACATAAGGAAACACCACACACACATATTCTATCATTTAGTCCCTCCAAAAAGCCCCTCCGGCTTAATCAACAACACCACAGTCATCACAACAAAACTAACCGCAAACTTATACTCAGTAGGCAAAACCGCAGTACTCAACTCCTGCGAAAGCCCAATAATCATCCCACCCGCAATCGTGCCATAAGGATTCCCAATACCACCAAGAACAATCGCCGCAAACATCGGTAACAGAAGAAACCAGCCCATACTCGGCCTAATCGCCGTAACAAGCCCATACAAAACACCACCAGACGCAGCAAGCCCAAGACCAATCACCCACATCCAAAGAACAGTCCGGTCAACATCAACACCAGATACACGGGCAAGATCAATATTATCAGAAAGCGCACGCATCGCTTTCCCAATCATCGTCCTCGACAAAACATAATGCAAGAACAACACAAGAACAACCGCAGCAACCATAACCAAAACCTGATTCAGCGTGATAACAGCCCCAAAAAAATCAAAGCCCCGCCGCACAGGAAGACCATACCCCCTCGTACCACCACCCCACACAAATATGATGGCATTTCGCAACACAAGAGCAAACCCAATCGAAATAATAATAAGCGTCGTCTTCGAAGCATTCTTCCGCCTCATCGGCAACCACACAACCCACTCCATGAAAACACCAAGTACAATGGTTGCAAATACTGCGATAAAAAAAGCAAACACAAGATGCACACCCAATGACACATTCGCAAAAAACGCAATATACGCTGCAAACGTCACAACATCACCATGCGCAAAATTCACAAAATGAAGCGTCTTATAAATCATCGA
>RXIK01000231.1 GCA_004211975.1 Methanosarcinales archaeon
ATGTATGCCCCGATCGGGGTGTGTCCATAAATACAGATGTGAACGGCGTCGCAAACATTGAACAGAATAATAACTGTGAGCCTCCGGGTAGCAGTAACTGGGCTATGGCGGGCCCATTGCGGGTGTTAGCATGAAAGTGGCAACACACACTGCACAAAGATTCCTCGCTCTTCAGAACGGGGAGCACGTCAACACTGGCTCATCAACAGAGCAAAAGATTCTGGCGCGCAGGTTCACGATAACGAGCCAGTGAAAGATATTAAGTTCAGCAAAGATCATGTGGAAGTGGTAACACCTATAAATAGGTATCAGGCGCGGATGATTGTTGGGTCAGACGGCGTAAACAGTGTTGTCGCAAGAAAATCAGGCATTAGAACGCGCTGGGGGTCTGATATCAGTTTGTGTCTGGAAACCGAGGTTGAACTTGATGATGCGCTGATTGCCGAGTGCGTTGAAGCAGGTACCCTTGAGTTCTATTTCCGTGGACCCGGGATGTTTCCAAAGCGCGGCAGGCTTTCGGTGGGGCTTGGCGGACCGATTTCGCAGATGCGCGGGTCAAGAAAGATGTTCATGAGTTTTGTCAAGGCGATCTCGCTTCAGAAAAAGATCAATCTTACGGACAGGATAACCCGGATCAACAGCAATCTGATTCCTCTTGGCGGCGTTAACCGGAAGATCCATGATGAGCGCGTGATACTAACTGGTGACGCTGCCGGGTTTGTTGATCCGTTTCTTGCTGAGGGTTTGTATTATGCCATAAAGAGCGGTGAGATAGCAGCATATATTGCAGCTCTTGCTGTGGAAAACAACAACTTCTCCCGGGAGTTTCTGGCAGGATACGTGACAAAATGCGATGATGCGTTTGGTTCGGATCTTAAAGCAGCCCGGCGGTTTGCAAAGTTTGCTTACGGAAACATAGATCGATCTTTGAAGATCCTGCGGAGCGACAAGCAAATGTTTCTCAAATATCTGGAAACGGTGAGAGGAGATATGACTTATGCTGATTTTAACAAGTGGTGTGTTCTGAGGTCTCCGGTAACGTTCTTGAAATTGATCTCCGGTTAGGAAAAATTTTATTTTTTTGGCTTTACTATAGATATCATTAATCCTGATTCCCTATTGATTTTAAGATGTGAAAATGCAAATATCTCGCTAACATCTTGTATATGCCACCATCCTCTTGTGTCAATCTCGTGGAATCGCATGGGTTTTTTTACCTCAGCTAAAACACATGTTTTGATAGCACACCTTCAGGCAGTATCACGATTTTTCACACCACCAGCGGGGTAGCGCGATAGCTTGCTTAATATGGACTGTCACGCCATCCGGAGTTACACGAGATTCCACGAATATGTTCAAGTGAGTTGCAGGAGAAATCTGTGTAATCCGTGTTAATCTGTGGCTAAAAACTTTTGTCAGCCACAGATTT
>RXIK01000115.1 GCA_004211975.1 Methanosarcinales archaeon
GTTGAGTAACGGTCATCCGAATGCCCCGTTCGCAGTATTCGGTAAGTACCACAACTCCGCACTCCTGTCAAGTAAAACTCATAACACACCTCTTGCATTGATGTGACCGCCCAAAGTTAGGATCCCTCACAAAACCGGACCTGATGATTTCTCCGGATCCGGCTCTTCAGAAAACCCCCGCTCCTTCTTAGGATAGGTTGTGGGTGCGGGTTTGGTGGACCTTCCGAATGCGGATGCCTGCCTTGAGGCTATCTGGTTGTTTGCAGATATTAACAATGCCCTGATGGCACTTCCCAACCTGATATGGTTGATTTTGCTGAACCGGATCGCGGGGGAATGGTTAAAGACTATTTTAAAGCGTGAGTATGGATGAACCAGCGCCAGATCCTCAAAAAACCAGCCATACAGCGATAAAACCGAGAGCCGCGAATAACTACCCGGTTATGTGTGCCTATTGTGATGTTACACACATTGACGTGCTCATAAGCTTGCGAGGCTGGCGGAAAACAGAGATCGGTTAGGTTTAAGTACCATAGCGGTGGGATTATGGTATCGTTGTTGCTTTGTACCAGTGGACTTGCCGGAGCAGACGGTACGGCAAACATGGAATCACTATGTATAGGCTCTGGACTTAAGTCCGGGGTTTAGTAACTGCGGGATGGGGAATTCAGGTGTTGACGTATCGATTAATAGGAATGTTTAAATGCGAGGTCTATCATTCTCATTGGAAAATAGTTGCGTATTATGAAACAGTTTGAATCTTCGATAAATGTTTAATTAGTTTGTATTACAAAATTAAAATACTTACCGAAAGGAGGAACAGATAATGAATAACACAACAAAAAAAGAGAAATGGTGGATATATCTCATATTTTTATTTGTAGGCATTATATCAGTATTTGCCGGTTTTTTTATAGGTAGTTTTCCATTATTTGATGGGGGACTGTTAGTAATGTTACTCCCATTACCGATTTGTTCGTTATTATTACACCGTGCTATTGAAAAGTATGGCACCGAAAAGTACCCTTATACTTTTGTATCTATGGCACTAACTGCATCCATTCTCATTTTCTTAATTGGTTTATTTGGAGGATTCCTTGCACCAATTGAGTATTTTGGATCTTTTGGGCCTTTCTTTTTACTTTTAATTATATTTGCTATAAGTTTGATTATTTTTAAAAATGATCACCATAAAAAATTCGCAATAACAGCATTTACAATCTCATTTGCATCAATATTCCTTATCTTTGGTGCCGCTTTTGCATTGAGTGGGTACAATCACGAAATGGCGGCGTGGATCCATATCCGGGAGATTACCACAATTGATGAGAACACCCCTTACATGGAAATCCATGAACAAGAACTGGAAGCCTTCCCCGGATTTAAAGATGCACTGAATCAGTACAGGGAATCTGGAGAATGCTATCAGCCTCTTCTTCCTGATGAATGGGGAAATTTAAAGGAATTTTTTGATGAGAAGGATCATAAACACAGATATTTGTTCACCATTTCACCGGGAATAGACAACAAACTACCTATTACTGATTATGACCAGGATATGAGTCCGATACAATCCAAAAATATTCCGGTGGACTTGAAGCTCATATTTGAATCCAACAATATTTCCCTTCCGGAAATTGCCTCGATTGGTTATAACGATTACAACCAGAACTGGCGGATACATGAACGGACGTTCCTGTTCGTCATCGATAATCCGGAGTTGATCGACAATTTGAAAACCATGAAGATCTACGATGGAGACGGTAGTCTGGAAGAGATGGACCTAATAACACTACCTGAATTAAACAATACCTTCGAATCAAATGGCTTTTCCACCCAAGAACAATACGGGTTGCACAGGTATGCACAAAATTGGCATATTATCCCGCATACTCCTGACGGAGGGTACTTTTACATCTGGGAAGAGAACGGGAATTTAAATGTATATACTAATGAAAATATAACCTATGAGATCTGGAAAGAAGATGGAAACTTGAATGTATATAAGAAGGACGTGCATGGTAATCCTACAATTTTTGAGGTAGGAGATGACTATTATACCTTTTCATTTTCGCTGGCTTAGTGAATAATATGTAAAAGTATTATATTCCCGTTTTTATCCAAAATGCCCGGACAAAGCATAACGCCGTCCGGGGTCTTTGACTTAGAAAGGTGGTAATAAAAGCATGAAAAAAGGAGAAACGTCCAAATGTATGCCTGTGCGCAGTACTGCGGATACACCACCAAAATGGAAGGATATGTACAATGCAGATATACCTAAGTTATGTTAAATTCCAAACTTTTTAATAATGAAAAACAAAAAAAAACAAGATTAACGAAGGAAAGCATAAAAACAAGCCCCGCCCGAAGGGCAGTTTTTGATAAAACTTTTGTGAAAAGTTTTCTTGAGAACTGTGGAGTTCGGCGACCTGTCGTGTGATTTGGGGTGCTGTCACGAATTGCATTGTGGGTCAATCATTATGTTTTGACTGTGCGTATTTCAAACCGAAATCTATTTATGCCAGTCTTTTCATGGACACCATGATTCACCTGATAGGGGGTGAATCGAAAGGAGGTAGACCGAAATGAGAAAATGTACAATATTAACAATGCTGCTTTGCATTGTCATGATCGGCTCGGCGGTGCCTGTATTGGCAGCGACGACAGAGGTGAACGTAACAAAGTATGCCTCGGATGAAATAATGGTTTTGAACGAAACAACAGTAGCATACCGGTGGATGGAGACGAATCTGGCGGTGCAGGGTGATGGTGCAGCCGAGTATTTCCATCAGGGACCTGTATTTGAGGGGGATCCCTGGGATCCGGCTGAAACCTTGAATATTAAGAGTAAGGGAATTGTGAAGGGAACCGATGTTAGGGACCTGTGTGATCTGGTTGGCGGGATGTCTCCGGGTGATGAGATCGGGATTATCGCATCGGATGGGTTCAGCAAGCGGTTTGGCTACGAAAATGTGTATGATCCGAAATCCCTGCAGGGACCGATGGTTCTCTGCTGGTATAATGAGGGAACTTATGTTCCTGATTACGATGTGGGGATGCAGCTTGTCTTCTTCGCGGACGATTACACATTTGGCAATTGGGACATGCATGAATGCATGGCTCCGGAATACCGGTACAATTACAGTGGTGTTTCCCCATCCTCAAACGGACTATCAGTAAGGGATGTCTCGGATATAGCGATATACAGCAATGAAACAGCAGAAACCGCGTGGAGTCTTGAACTTAGCGGGGCGATAGACGAGACAATGAGTAAAGCAGCGTTTGAGAAGGGCGTGGCTTGTCACGACGACTTTTCGTACACTGACTCTGAAGGTATGACCTGGACTGGTGTTCCGCTCTGGTACTTGTTGGCAAGAGTGGATGACACCGATGCTCATGGCAGCGGTTCGTTTAATGATGCGCTTGCAGGTGAGGGATACGACGTCATAATCACGGCGTGTGACGGATACAGTAAGACTTTCAGTTCAGTAGATCTGGCAAGAAACGATAGTTATATTGTTGCGTGTTACCTGAATGGCTCGGATCTGCCAGAGCTAACCGACAGTGGAAAGCCGCTGGCGCCGCTCAAGCTTGTTGGATCCGGTCTTAGCAGCGGACAGATGATCGGGAACATCGCAGAGATCGTGCTGGATGTGGGGGCTGCCCCGGCTAAAGCAGATCTCACCCTGATTGGTAATGGGACAAAGACCTACAGCCTTGATGAGGTCAGGGCGATGCCATCATACGCCGCAGGCGGCGGATTTAAGAAATCAACAGGTGTGGTGGTTGGACCATTTAATTATACTGGTGTTAACATCACGCATCTCGCGGATATTGTTGGCGGGATTGCGCCTTCGAACAGCATGAAGATAACAGCCTCGGATGGCTATTCGATGACCTACACGTACGAGCAGGCGATGGGTGATATTGCCACGTACGAGGGAACCAACGGACCCATGACCATGGTCATAGCGTATGCGGAGGATGGAAATCCAATATTGTCTGATGGTGGTGGACCGCTCAGGATTGCTTTTGTGGGGTCTGATTCGCCAATTACCGATGGGCATTTCTGGTGCAAATACATAAATAAGATCGAGATTCTGGGCGGTGTTTCTGACTGGAATCTGACGCTGACAGGCGCAATCAGGGACATATCTGACCGATCAACGATTGAGTCCTGTGTGGGATGCCACAGAACCAGCTGGACCGATGGTAGCAGTCAGGAGTGGAGCGGGATACCGCTCTGGTTGCTTGTTGGTGTTGTGGACGATAGCATGAATGAGACCGCTAAACACTACTTTAACGACACGGTCGCAGACACCGGGTACAATGTGACCGTCGCAGCGGGCGATGGGTACTGCAAGACATTCAACAGCACAATTGTCACCCGCAACGATGAACTCATCCTCGCAAATGAACTGAATGGAACAGCACTTCCGCAGGAGTGCTCGCCACTTAAACTCGTTGGACCTAATCTTACGAAGAGTGAGATGGTAAGCGGCGTTGCTGAGATGCGCATCCCTGAGTTGATGGTGCGTGGCGACGCCAACCATGATGGAGAACTCACGACTGCTGATGCGGTGCTTGCCATGCGGATGGCTGTTGGCAGTGTCAAGACCGATCTTGTGGCTGATATGAACAGGGATGGAGAGGTCACACCTGTGGACGTACTGATGATTTTGCAGACGGTGTACCTGCAGTCGAGTTAGAGGAGTTAAACGGGTCAGGAGCAACAGTGATGAAACGAGCGACATTAGCAATACCGGTGCAGTTGATACTGTGCGGTATTGCGCTCCTGCTCTTAATCTTGATCTCAATGCTTCCGCTTCCAGCGCAGGCAGCAGAATCAACAACCAATGTCAAGGTGGTAAAGTACGCCTCTGATGGGACAACCGTTCTCGGGAACACGACTGTGACCTCCGGCTGGATGGAGGAGAATCTGCCGGTTTACGGGGATGGTGTTACGCATTACTTCCATCAGGGACCGATATTTGACTCGCCGCCCGGACCGTGGGATGAGAACGAGACCGTGAACTACAAGGACAAAGGTGCCGTAAAAGGAACCGATGTGAGAGACCTCTGTGATCTGGTCGGGGGCATGTCAGACGGAGATGAGATAAAGATCCGAGCATCTGACGGTTTTAACAAGCGGTTTGGCTACGAGAATGTCTATGACCCGCCATCGGGACAAGGACCGATGGTTCTCTGCTGGTACAAAGATGGAACTTACGTTCCTGATTACGATGCTGGGATGCAGATCATCTTCTTTGCAGATGACCACATATTCGGCAACTGGGACATGCACGAATGCATGGCTCCGGAATACCGGTATAATTACAGCAGCGAATATCCTTCCGCAAACGGATTGTCTGTACGGTTCATCTCCGATATAGTGGTGTACAGCACGATGGAACCGCCGGAACTACGCTCAATTGAGGTTTCACCAGCCAGCGTGACGCTGGATATTGGTGGCAAGCAGCAGTTTGCAGGAACCGCTTATGATCAATACGGAAAAGAGATTACAGGAATTACCTTAACATGGACAAGCAGCAGCGAAACTGTAGGGACTGTTGATGAAACCGGTTTATTTACCGTGATCGCTGCTGGCGGGACTGTGGTGACCGTAGAGAATGGTGGCATAACAGGAACAGCAGACGTGACTGTGAAGAGTCCGGCGGCAACACCTACGCCGACCCCAACCCCCACCCCGGTCCTGACGACAATCACGGTCTCGCCGGCAAGGGCAACACTGAATGCCGGTGAGACACAGCAGTTCATGGCAGCCGCACGCGATCAGGACGATCACGAGATCTCCAACATCGATTTTACGTGGACAAGCGAAAACAAGACCGTTGGAACGGTTAACCACGCAGGAATGTTCACTGCAACCGTATCTGGCAAGACAATGGTAGGAGCGGAGGCGGGAGGTATGACCGGAGTTGCGGACGCGATAGTGACAGGTCCGGAACCCGCACCAACCGAAACGCCAACCGCGGTAATACCGGCGCCGACACCAGCACCGGCTGAAACATCACCTGCATACGAAACACCCACTTCAAATACCCTGCCACCACCCACAACACCCCCCGCACTAAAAGCAACGCCGGAATCAACAGGATTCGGGTCGCCCGGATCCGGGGGTATGCTTACGATCATAGGGATGCTGGCGGTGGCTTATGCAGTCAAGCGAAGGGGCGCGTGAGTGGCTCTAAAACGCTCACTTAAAAATCATAATAAGAGAACTGAGAGGTCAGATAGCGCTCACAGAAATACGGATGAAGATTGTTGAGTACATCCATGGGAATAGACAGATTATAACAGGAGAATCGGTAAAGATGTTTAATATTTCAAGGCATGTAGTTCTTAGAGCGTTATCCCGGCTCGCTCTGTTGGAAGTGATCGAACCGGAAGGCAGGGTGCGAGGTGCTTATTATGCCGTCGCTTAGTGGTTGTCATTCTGGTTGTCGTTTATCCGGACTCCGCCCCCTCAAACACACTCAAAGAACGCTTTCGCTCTTCCTGCTCCTGCTGCTGCTGTTCTGCGCAACATCACTTGCAGCCGGGCAGACTGAAGCGGTTCGCGTGGTGCTGTGTGCTGAGGACGGATCGGTCATGAACGAGACAACTGTAGCATATCAGTGGATGGAGGCGAATTTACCGGTTTATGGGGATGGAACAACGCATTATTATCATCAGGGACCGGTTTTTGAGGGTGATAAATGGGATCGAAACGAAACAACAAATTTTAAGGATAAGGGTGCCGTGAAAGGAACTGATATCAGAGATCTCTGTGATCTGGTGGGCGGGGTTTCGCCGGGTGATGATGTCATGGTCCATGCAGTGGATGGTTATCATGTGGAGTTCTGCTATGAAAACGTTTATTCTCCGCAGCAACGGCAGGGACCGATGGTTCTCTGCTGGTATGATGGTGAGACTGGGTATCCGCCTGACTATTTCGCGGGGTTGCGCATTGTCTTCTTTGCAGATGATATGGTCTTTGGGAACTGGGACATGCATGAGTGCCTGCCTCTGAAGAGCCAGCATTTCTTCGGAGACCTTAAGCCATCGACGGGCGGGCTTTCGGTGAGATGGGTTGATGAGATTGGGATATATGCGGGTGGGTACACGGGCGAGCATGGGGGTCCGGCAAAGTCGATGCCCACGCAGACACCGGGATCAAGTCAGGCGCCTGGTTTTGGAGCTGTGTCCGCAACCACTGGGTTGTTGTTGGTCGCGTTCATCTTGAGGTGGGGGAGGGTGCGATGAAACCCCCAATTCCAATTCTTATTATGTGCATCGTTGCAATCGCTGCAACTGCATGTCTGCACCCATCCGGAACTGAGGATGAGATGATCGAGTGCAACCTGACATTGGTTGGTGATTGCACGCGGGTGCTCTCGTATGATGAGATCCGTGCGATTCCGTCCTGTGAGGGGCGCGGTGGATTCTTCACGACCGTTGGCATCGTAAACGGACCGTTTGAATGCAGAGGAGTTTCTTTGGAAGAGCTGTGTGACCTTGTTGGTGGAATCAACGCAACCGACACCGTGTGGATACGTGCGTCTGACGGATACCTGATGGTCTTCAACCGCGATCAGGTCCGGGGTGATTTTATCACCTACAATCCTGTGACGATGAGGGAGGTTCCGCACATCGAGCCTGAGGTGATGCTGATGTATGAGCAGGACGGGGGTTTGCTTTCCATGGATACGGGCGGACCGCTCAGGGTTGCCATCGTTTCAAGGGGCGAACTCTTAACAGAAGGGCATTACTGGGTTCAGTGGGTGGACACAATCGAGATTATGAAATGAAAGCAACACCAATAGTGGTTCTGGTATTAATCATCGCTGTGATTGTTGCAGCCATATTCCTGCCAGACACTACTGAGAAAACAGAACTGCTGGTTGTCCATGCGGGAAGTCTGATCATACCCTTTGCAGAGATGGAAAAACAGTTTGAAAGCCAGAATCCGGGTGTTGATGTGCGGATGGAAGGGCACGGCAGCATCCAGGCGATCAGGCAGGTGACAGATATCCACCGACAGGTGGACGTGCTCGTGGTTGCAGATGAAAACCTGATTCCCGACATGATGTATCCTGCATACGCGGACTGGCACGTGCGGTTTGCAACAAACCGGATGGTGCTTGCGTACACTAACAGGAGCAGATACGCAGGTGTGATCAACGGCTCAAACTGGCACGAGATTCTTATGCGCCCTGAGGTCACGTTTGGATTCTCAAACCCCATGCTTGATGCATGTGGGTACAGAACGCTGATGGTGGCACAACTGGCTGAATCATACTATGGTAATCAGACGATCTTCCGGAACCTGATCGCATGCAATTTCAACCCCACATTCTCTGTTGTTAGGGATGGCGACACCGCAACCGTGGTTGTGCCCGAGATACTTGATCCGCGAGCAAAAAAAGTTGTTATCAGGGGTGGAAGCGTGCAGCTCCTGGCGCTACTTGAGCTTGGGGAGATTGACTACATCTTCGAGTACCGTAGCGTTTCAGAGCAGCATGGACTGCGGTTTGTTAAGCTGCCCCCCGAAATTGACTTGAGCACCCCTGATAACGAGGCTATGTATGAGAATGTCGGCGTTGATCTTGGATTTCGGCGTTTCACATCGGTTGGAACCAGACGAACCGGCAAACCAATCTTTTATGCGATAACAATCCCAAAAGACGCCCCACACCCCAAACTTGCTATGGAGTTTATGGAGTTTGTGACAAGCGAAGAAGGACGGAGAGTGCTTCAGGCGATGGGGCAGCCCACCGTTCCTCCGATTGCGGATAATCCGGATAAGATGCCTGCTGGGCTGAGAGGCGCGGACGAATAACACGGTCTAATCAATTTTTTTTGAGAGTTTCTTTGCTTTTCAGCTCTGGTTCTGGCAGATCGCTCTTGACAAGGGTTGAATGCAGATGTGCGGATTCAACTATGTTGGGTCTGCTGTGGAAGATGGCTCAGCAACAGAAATTAGATATAAGGATGAGAATACTGTTTATATGTTCTGTTTTATTAATCAAACTCCTTTGAAGGTATCTGATCCGGAGCACGACCGGGATTGTGGGATATGCGGATGAACGGGAATTTCTGGGGGGGTGTTTGCATATCCCATTTTCTCGGGGTTAGCCAAGCACTTACAGCCGGATGATCCGCGACGGGTTCTCAAGACTGAGCATAACAAGAAGATAATCCTTAAGATGCCTTGTTATCAGGAAATTGTTTCTGACATGCTCTCGCCCGTTCTCCCCAAGTTTTCGGGCGAGTTCCGGATCCTTCAGGAGATTTGCGATCTTGTATGCTGCACCCTCAACTGAGTGCACAAGGTAACCTGTGACGCCGTTGATGACCTGCAAGGGGATTCCGCCGGTTGCTCCGCCGATCACGGGCTTTCCCTTCCATAGCCCCTCGGAGACCACAAGCCCGAATCCTTCTTTCAGCGATTTCTGCATGATTACGGTGGACGCACGCTGAAACGCGTTGATATCGATGTCAGAGAATGGCGGTGATCCGAGTAGCAGGTGGATGTCATCCTCGCCTTCTGCTTTCTTTAAGACTTCCTGGTAGACCTCCATTCCCTCCGGGTCGTCTGCTGCAACGCCTCCCGCGAGTATTAGCTGACAGTCTATCCGCTTTTTCACCAGTTTGTATGCATCAATAACTCCGGGAAGGTCTTTTAATCGGTCAAACCGTGATATTTGCGTTATGATCGGTTTATCGGTGACAATCTCGTATTTATCAAGGACTGTATCGATCTCGCCCTGTGTAAGCTCGATGTTCTTGTCGCTCAGCGGATCAATGGAAGGTGGCACAAGGAACTGCCTGATCCCGAGGTCAGGTCTTGAGAACAGCGGTGTTGAGAAGATCGATGCATCATATTTTGAGACAAAATCCCTGAGAAAGTTCCAGACAAGCGGCTCAGGGTTTGAAACGTCGATGTGGCATCTCCATATCCAGTGTCCCTTCTCTTTTGTGCGTATTAGTGCTGCTGGCTGGGGGTCGTGCATGAATACAAAGTCCCCGTCGTTGTTCATCTCACTGGCATTCACATCACTCCAGTGCATATAGGTCTCAAGCATCCGTTTCTTCGTGTTTAGATCCTTGATCTGCGCATCGAGATCATCCATCACGCTGACCTGCTCATGTGCCTGAACATCAACCGGACCGCCTACTCTACCGTGAAGCTGGTTGTGGAAGCTTTTTGTGACTGCAAAGAACTCATCGTCGCCCCGTATCAGGTTCCATTCCGTTTCAATGTCAAGCCCCTTAAACAGCGGGACCAACCTATTCAGAATCTCTGCCACGCCTCCGCCCGCGTAAGTGGAATTGACGTGCTGAACCTTGCCTGAGATGTTTCCTGCAAGCAGTTCAAGGTCCTCGAGAAGACCTCTTCCAACAATATCCTCATAATCCCAGACCGATCTCTTTTTGTTCATAGCTGCTCCCAGAAATGTTTCTCGATGATCTTAACGATCTCGATTCTCATGGCATTTATGTTTGCGAAACCATACGGGCAGATCGCATTCAGCTTCTCCATCAGCTCATAGCTGTTATTCTCAGTTACCCATCGTGAAAACGCTTTGTAATGCTCTCCACCAAGCATTCGGCTTGCAATAAAATAATAGAAGATTGAGTCAAGGTCAATAACTTTCAGGACCTCCAGCGCCTCACCGATATTTGATGCAAAATGCCTTGTTGGGAAGATGACGCTGATACTCTTGATGAAATGGAATTCCTGCCCGACTCCAGCCATGCCGCTCACGTCATTCATGTTAACATAGTCCTCGAGGATATTCACAATCCTTGCCCTGAGCGCGTCCAGATCATGGATCTCGCGCAGGTCAGGGTCTGCAAGTCGCTCGGCAAGAGCAGGCTCGTGCAGCACGTCAGCGATCCAGTATGCAAAGTCGTTTGGATACTCCATCGGGAGAAAATGGTAATCCAGCAGCGCATGGTATATGTGGTGGAAGATCGAACTTTCATCCACGGTTTTCATGGCTGAAATCAACTCGGAAATATCTCGTGCGCTCTTTCCAGTAAGTTCGGATTGGTATCTTGCCTTATAGAATGTGAAATCTGACATTTTGCCCCCTAATGTGTGAAGTCGGTCATAACATCATCGAATACATCTGTTATTAATTTTACACCTTCTTCTATATAACATTGTCTTGCAGTCTCATGTCCTCGCTCGCCCAGCTCTTCTGAATCAGCCGGGTTTTTAAGGATCGTGTTAATCTTCTCTGCAAGTTCTTCGTGGTTTCCCGACTCGAATCGGTACCCGTTCACGCCATCCATCACCAGTTCGGAGACGCCCGCCCCGTCGCTCACGACCACCGGTTTCCGGTACATCCATGCCTCCAACACAACCAGACCAAATCCTTCTTTGCGGGACGGGAAGACCAGCGCATCACAACGCTTGTACGCCGCTTTCACGATGTTATTCGGGATATATCCGGTGAATATAACTCGGTCTGCCACTCCAAAGTCTCTCGCAAGCTTTTTTAAGTATGTACCCCACATCGTCGCCTTTGGATGTGCCAAACCGCCTCGATCGCTACTTGTGAAGCTACCATTTCCTATAAGTATCAACTTTGCATCAGCAATCTGTGAGAGTGCTTTGATCGCAACATCCTGACCTTTTATTTGATCCATCCGGGCTACAATCACGAGGAGCTTGTCATCATCTGTTATCCCAAAACGGTCGCAAAACTCGTCAAACTCCCTGTCTGATGGCTCGGTCCACTCGTACTGGTTGATATAGGGGTATGCCTGATATGCTCTGCCATTGTATCCTGCTCGTATCAAACCCTCAAGATCGCGCCTGCAACTGACGATGACCCCGTCAAACGACTCGATGCACCGGACAATGAACCGCCTGACATAGCTTGATGTGTTGTCCAGATCAAACGGGATGTGCCACCTGAAAACCGTTGGTGCAGCAAGCCCGAGCATGCCCCCGACAAGCAACTGCTGAAAATCATGGATATAGAAAATATCGATCGGTGACAGCTCAAACATCTTCTCCGCACAAAGCCAGTTATACCTTGCGTATGCAGAGAACTCAACCACACCAATCGGTTTTCGGTCGATATTGTGAATATCCGCCCATATTCGCTCCTTAAATCGGGAATATGGCGCGACATACTTCTGCTCAAGCACGATGTTATGGATGAGTATATCATCAACAAGCACGCGCTCAGGTCCCATCATGTTAAGTGATATCCAGTGCACACTCTCCACCAGATTCTTCTCAATCAACATCCTTTGCAGCGGGTAAACCATCTTCGGAACCCCGCCCGGGGTAAACTCGTAATCTTCCCCCTCTTCAAGGCACGTAAACGGCACCGGATCAGGAAGCGAACCATATTTATCAAGTAACTCGCTGTACTGGAGTTTAAGCCTGATCAGCGGCGTTTGCGTAGCCAAACATACTTTTGGTTGGGTCATGCTTTTCTCGTGAAAGTGTACATGCGCGATATACACACGTCACGTATCACATATAATACCTGCCCATGCATGCATTACATACGTGACTCTCACACAAAACACCGCGAAGATCGATAAGGCATGGGAAGATCGATAGAGTAATAAACGACTAAAATGATATAGGATGTACGGTAGTACAGAGGGAGTCAACTCATGAAAATTGCAATAGTAGCGCCACCATGGATCAAGATTCCTCCAGCGCGTTATGGGGGTATAGAGGCGGTTATAGCTCTGCTCGCAGATGGACTCGCCAAAAGAGGGCATGACGTGACACTGTTCACAGTCCTTGAGTCTGTGTCAGATGCTCATGTCCGCCACTTCTTTGAACACGAACAGTGCAGCCTCCTGGCAGGACAGACATCAATATTTCTGAATGCCGCGATCACGCACTCGCTTGGATCATATATTGAGATCGCAGATCAGGGCAACTTTGATATAATACATGACAACACCTGGAAAGAGGGTCTGGCAAGTGCATTCTTCATAGACCTCCCGGTTGTGCACACACTCCACAGCCCGCTTGACGAGTCAAATAAACATTTTTACGAGCTGTTTGTTGGCAGAAAAGATATTCATTTCACAACGATCAGCGACTTCCAGCAGACCGTCCTGCCAGGTCTTAACTATGCCGGAACCGTCTATAACTCGATCGAAATAGAGAGTTACCCATATTCTGAGGAGAAAGAGGACTACCTGTTGTACTTAAGCAGATTCAACCATGAGAAAGCACCACACATCGCATGCGAGGCTGCGAAACGTCTTGGAATGCGACTGATTCTGGCAGGTAAGGTATCAGAGCCTGACGAACACGAATACTTTGATACAATGATAAAGCCGTATCTGAACGATAAGATCAAGTACGCCGGCGAAGTCAGCGATAAGGAAAAAAAGAGTTTGTTTGCGGGTGCAACTGCTTTTGTCTACCCGCTCCAGTGGGAAGAGCCGTTCGGGATTGTTATGATCGAGGCAATGGCATGCGGCACACCCGTCGTAACCTATAAACGTGGCGCTGCACCTGAACTGGTTGAAAACGGAGTGAACGGCTATCTAGCAGATGATTTTGAGGATCTTCTTGATTGTATCGGGAAAGTGCAGGATATCAAGTCTAAACAATGCCGGGAATACGTGGAGAAACATTTCAGCGTGGATGCAATGGTTAATGGCTATGAGCAAGTCTACAGGCAGATTCTAAAAGGTTAAGGAGAGGTGAACAATGGTATCAGACGATGAATGGCTAATTCAGGAACGTGGTTTTAATCCTGACCGACAAGCCAAATATGAATCTGTTTTTTCGTTTGGAAACGGTTATATGGGTAGCCGCGCTGTCCTTGAAGAGCTGCCCGCCGGCAGCAGTCAGGGAACATACGTCGCAGGGATCTTTGATAAATCAGAGGCTGAAACAGTTGAGATCGTGAATCTACCGGATCCCGTGGGTCTTCGGCTATATGCAGACGGAGAACCGATCGCAATAGATCAGATGGACGTGACCGGGTACGATCGCACCCTCGACATAAGATGCGGAACGCTTGCCCGCAGAACCAGCTATCAATCAAAGAAGGGCGGGCTATATGAGTATGAGTATTGGTCGCTTCGTGCATTCAGTGCGGCTGATGAGCACATCATGCTGATGCGAGTTTATTTCATCGCTGTGGACTCAGACGTTGATATCCTCGTGGAAAACAGCATTGATGGATCAACGCTGAACATAAGGAAGGAAATGGGCACCAGGATTGCGCACTACAGCGTTGTGGAAGCTGACCATGCAGACGATGTCGGTTGTCTGGTTGCAAAATTAAATGATTCCGGACGCAGTGTTGCTTATGCGGCAAATCTCTCGATAGGGACTGGCAGCAATGATAACGAGGTGGTTGACGGCGTTGTTCGCACATCTGAGTTTGCCGACGGAAAACTAACCGAAAGCGTGCGATTTAAAGCCCGCAAAGGAACGCTCTACACCTTCAAAAAGATCGTCTCAATATATACCTCACGCGACGTTCCGCCGGGAGATACCCGCAATATCCGTGATGTGGCGGTTGATGCCCTGAAACAGAGTCTGAAAACAGGCTTTGACAGAATGCTTACAGCACACACAGATGCCCGGGATAAAATGTGGTCTATGTCAGATATTGTGATTGACGGCGATCCCGATGCAACAAAAGCATTACGGTTCAACCTGCATCATCTGATGATGGCAGGCAGCAGATCCGATGATCAGGTCAGCATAGCACCCAAAGCACTGACCAGTAGCTGGTACAACGGGCATTTCTTCTGGGACACCGAGCTTTTCGTGCTCCCCTTCTTTACATTCACCTATCCTGCTATTGCAAGAAATCTGCTGATGTACCGGTATCACCGGCTGGATGAAGCCCGGAAAAATGCAAGAAAACAGAATCTATCCGGCGCACTCTTTCCATGGGAGTCAGCAGAGACTGGAGAAGAGGTCACTCCAAAAACATGGGTGAATCCGGAAGGAACAATCATCGACGTGCATACAATGGAGCGTGAGCACCATATCACAGGCGACGTCGCGTATGCCGTGTACCAGTACTACAGGGCAACGGCTGATACCGAGTTCCTGCTGGATTATGGAGCTGAGATCATCCTCGAAACCGCTCGGTTCTGGGCGGGCAGGGTAACATATAACAATACTTCCGGAAAATACGATATAAAAGACGTGATCGGTCCAAACGAGTATCAGGAGTGCGTTGATAACAATGCATACACCAATTACCTTGCCAGATGGAATCTGCGGTGTGGCATCATGCTGTACACCGAAATTCTCAAGAGGTATCCTGACAAACGAACAATCCTCTGCGAAAAAATTGGTCTGAAGCAGTTGGAGATCGATGAATGGCGGAAGATCGCAGACAACATCGAATTTACAGTTCTCGATAACGGGATGATCGAGGAGTTCTCAGGATACTTTGAAAAGCTTAATGTGACGATTGAGAAGTGGAACGAACGCGGAATGCCAATATTTCCGGATGCAGTGCCGCTTGAGCGCGCGCACGAGTCGCAACTGGTGAAACAGGCAGATGTAGTACTGTTGCTGCACCTATTTAACGAAGACTTCACGCATAACGTGAAAACAGTGAACCTGGACTATTATGACCACAGGACTACTCATGAGTCCTCGCTCAGCCCAAGCATATACACGATCCTGTGCACGGAAGCCGGAGAGGTGGATCGGGCATATAAATACCTCAAACACTCATTATACGGTGATCTTTCTGACAACTATGGCAATGTGAAGCACGGCATTCATGCAGCCTCGCTCGGAGGCGTCTGGCAGGCAGTGGTCTTCGGGTTTGCCGGCGTACGTATGAAAAGTGGCAATGGTAAAACCAGCGAAATACTCGCTGTGAACCCGAGATTACCGGAAAACTGGACGCATCTTCAGTTTAACCTGTGCTGGCAGGGGTTCAAGCTCGAACTTGACATATCAGCAGGCAACGTGGGCATATTCTTTGAATCAGCAGGTGATGGCGTCACGGTTCCCGTTGACATAGAGGGCGTGTCGTACGAGATCCCCGGAAACAAGAGGACGGTGATAACGTATGGCGATTGATTTTGAAAGCGAGGTTGGTTTTATCTGGGATGTTGATGGAGTCATCGTCGACAGCCCCCATGAAATGGCATGGCGGCTCACCGTGGAGATGGCGCCGTGGAGTGTTGATGTGGGTAGGCTTGATTCAGGATTCTACCATGATCATGTCTCCGGGCGACCCAGATATGAGGGCGGAAACGAGATTCTTGATCGTTTAGGGGTGTATGAGCGGCTCGGCGCAGAAACAGACGATGCGAAAGAGGAGATGCTTGAACAATACTGCACCCGCAAGAACAAACTGTTCACAGAACTGGTTGGCAAGGGCAAATTCAAGGTCTTTGAGACATCGGTTGCGATGATCATTGAAGCGCATACCCGGGGGGTGTACCAGGCGATGGCATCAGCCTCAAAGAATGCAAAAAACCTGATCACCATGATAACCGGCGAACACATATCCGGAATACCTGATACGCTTTACTCACTCTTTGAAGTGGACGCATCAGGACTATCTGGAAAAAGCAAGCCAGAACTATTTGCGTTTGCGGCAAACAAGATGCAGGAGTTATCCGGTGGCAGGATCAAGCATTACATCGTGTTTGAGGATGCGCCGTCCGGGATAGAGGCTGGTAAAGAGAACGATATGTTTTGCGTTGGGATACGGAGGATCGGGGATCGATCCACCCTCACCAGAGCTGGTGCGGATATCGTGGTCGATGATCTTGGTGAACTGAGTTATGATGCGCTGAGATCACAGTTTATAGGGGCGAGACATCAGGCAGTATGAGCGTCTCTGATCGTCCTGCATATCCCAAATATCCCATGAGCTGGTTAATCACTTAGTTACCCGAGGGCACCCATATAGCGCGACCACGCGTATGTTGTCTGGCAGATTCGCCCGCATGGGCGGGTGGGATGTATGGCGCACCCCCATTTTTCGCATGAACAAAACATATCTCCAATCTTTTCCGGTCCAGATAGGCATCACCGCCACCCGTCACCACCACCGAAACAAACGATACCTTGAAGCATAAGATACTTCAATACTGCACTACAAGGCAATTGCAAAGACATGGAGTATGTAACCTGATGAATCTGAAGATCCTGAATAAAACAGACACCGAACTGGAGATGGAGCTTGCAGGCGAAACGCACACCCTGTTGAACCTGCTAAAATCCACCCTTTTAGAAGATGATGCGGTTGAGATTGCGAGCTATGATATCAGGTATCTTGGCATCAGCGAACCGGTCATGTATGTGCGCACAAGCGGCGTAGATCCAATACAGGCGGTACGCAGCGCACTTGCTAAAGTGACTGCGATGTGTGATGAATTCAAGGCAGTGTTCCTTGAGCAAGCAAACATCTGAAACGAAGCATTTATCATGGTACATGCACCAGTGAGGAAATCGATGAGTGAAAGCGAAATCCTTGAACGGATCAAACAAGCAGAATCCGATGCAAAAGCAATGCTTGCGCAGGCACACGAGGACACACGGAAGATAATCGCCGATGCCAGAGCAGAGGCGCGTGGAATCTCAAACAGTGCCGAAGAGCGCGCAAGAGATCATGCTGATCACCTGATGGATACTGAAAAAAATAGGATAGCTGAAGAGCGAAAAACAATCCTCCAAAAGGGGGAGGCTGATGCAAAAGCACTGAAGGATGTTGCATCAGGCAGGATCGACACAGCGGTTGATTTTTTACTTGCAGAATTTGAGAGGACGGTTCATGCTGAAGCCAAAGCAGATGAGTAGGGTGCTGTTCGTTGGTCACAAGGATTATCTTGAACCGACCATAGAGGTCATGCACGACATGCATGTTGTGCATATCGAGGAATACAACGAAGAGGATTATTTCAGCATCGGCAAACCACTTGCCGGCGCGGACCAGGACTCAAAAACGCTGCTTAAACTACGCTCAATAGCAAACTTCCTCGGCATCAAAAAAACATATCTTGAGCCAACCAGCGCCGAAAAAGTATCGTCAGAACTCGTTGGAAAACTCGATGAGCTTGATTCCGCGGTCTCGGAAAAACTGAAGAGAAAATCCGAGATTGAGTCAAATATAAAGGACACAGAGACAAACATACAAGAAATTAAAGTTTTTTCAGGAGTTCCTTTAAATTTCGATCTCTGCAGAGGGTATGAAACGCTTCACGTTTTTGCCGGCACAATCAAGAAAGATGCAGAGATCGAAGCTAACCTGAACCGGGTCACAACTGATTACCAGTTGTATGTCGGTGCCACAGGCACTATTGTGCTATTTGTTCCGGCTAAACACACTGACGAGGTCGCCGAACTGCTGAATGACGCGCTCTTCAATGAGGTTACTATACCAGCGATGTCTGGTGTGCCTGATGAACTGCTTGGCGAACTTAAGACCCGGCGCGACATGTTTGTAAACGATCTTGAATCTCTCTCTTCTGAGATCGATTCGATGAAAGCACAGTATGAGGAGTTCATTCTCACAAGCGAGGAACTGCTCTCCATCGAGACCCAGAAGAAGGAGGCACCACTATTCTTTGCAACATCCGAGCATGCGTTCATAGTCGACGGATGGGTTCCGGACGACGAGTTCGAGACACTGGAATCACGGGTCAAAGAAGCAACCGGCGACCGGGTTCATGTCACACTACACGAAGAATCAACTGACGGGGTTGCCGCTGACGACGCAGATATCCCGATTGAATACGACAACCCGAAGATCGTGAAGCCGTTTGAAGCGGTCATGAATCTCTATGCCCGTCCAAAATACCACGAGATAGACCCAACTACATTTGTGTTTATAGCATTCCCGCTCTTCTATGGAATGATCCTTGGAGACATTGGGTATGCATTAATCTTACTTGGAATAGCTCTCTATGGCAGATCCAAACTACATGGTGAAGGATGGAACTCACTATTCACCGTCCTGATCTACTGCAACATATCCACGCTCTTCTTCGGGATATTATATGCGGAATTCCTCGGGTTTCCGCTGGCAGGGCTTCACGGGCATCCGGGATTGATTCCGGGATGGGAAACCATTGAACTCTTCTCCGGTCTGGGTGGTGAGCATATCACATACCCAATCCACAGAACACACCTTGTAACCACCCTCCTGGTCGCGACCCTCTTAATCGGCGTGATACATATCAACACAGGGTTTATCCTTGGGTTCCGAAATGTGCTTACGAAACACGGAATGAAAGCGGCGATACTTGAAAAGGGCGGCTGGATGGTGCTGCAACTTGGCATATTCCTCCTCCTGTTCGGGATGATGGATATTGTGCCAGGCATGTTGCCCGGTGCAGCCGTATTTGTGGTTGCGGTCATCATGCTGATTGCAGGAGAGGGCGGCACCGCAATAATTGAGATACCATCCATCCTGAGTAACATCCTTTCGTACTCAAGGCTGCTTGCAGTCGGTCTATCATCAATCGGCATCGCGTCAGCAGTCAACATCATGGCAGGAATGATGTGGTCAAGCGGAGGTGTCTTCATAATCGTAGCAGTGCTCATATTCATACTTGGACATACGATCAATACCGCACTGAGCGTGATTGCCCCCGGACTTCATGCGCTCAGGCTGCAGTATGTGGAATTCTTCACCAAGTTCTATGACGGTGGGGGCAGAATATACGATCCATTCGGATATAACAGAACATACACAGAGGAATAATAATGACAATACCAGTAGATATAGCAGCAGCATCAGTTGACAATCTGATAGCAAATCAGAAAGGTTTGATCGCGATCGGCGCAGGACTTGCAGTTGGACTTGCAGGACTTGGCTCAGGTCTCGCTGAGAAAGACATCGGTTCCGCAGCGGTCGGAGCATTCACCGAGAAAGAGGAGCTCTTTGGTAAGGGCTTAATCATGACCGTTATCCCGGAAACCATCGTGATCTTCGGATTCGTTATCGCGATTATGATGATCATCTAACCATGGGACTGGAAAACGTTGTTTCTGACATCCTGAAGAGCGCACAGGACGAGGTCACTGCAATCACTGCGGAACGTGACAGCGAGGTCTCAAAAATCATCGAGGAGGCAAAGCGCACAGGCGAGCGGACAACCGGCGAAATGGTTGCATCCGCCGAGACTGAGGCCGGTCGCATCAGCAAGCAGGAACTCTCAGGCGCAAATCTTGAGGTGAGACGGATGATCCTGAACATGCGAAAAGAGGTGCTGGACGAGACCTATCATCAGGCACTTGAGCGTATTCGCAAGCAGGATAACACCGCGCTCCTGCAGTCACTAATCAATGCGAAGAGCAATAATGTCACCCGGGTGTACTCAAGTTCGCAGGATCGATCGACCGTTGAGCAACTCTGCACAGATCAATCGATTAAATATGCAGGTGACATCAACTGTATAGGTGGAATCATCCTTGAAACAGAGGATAAAACTGTGAGGCTGGATTATACGTTTGACACCATCATGGATGAGGTCAGCGAGCGGTCAATGAAACAGGTATCACACATCCTGTTTGAACAGGCATGATCATTGTCCTGTCGGTCGGCGGCTCGGTGATCTGCCAGAGTCAGCACCGGTTCGCCGAATATTCACAGGTACTTAAGAATCTGTCATCGGATCACACGGTCTTTGTGGTGGTCGGTGGCGGGGCAACCGCCCGCAAGTATATTGAGAAAGCCCGCACATTCGGGGCAGACGAGGCGTTCTGTGACACAATCGGCATCGGGGTCACCCGGTTAAACGCACGCCTCCTTATCGCCGCTATAGGGTGTGATGCATACCCTGTTGTTCCTGAAACACAGGAGGCTGCCGTGGTTGCAGCGCTCTCCGGGCGGATCGTTGTTATGGGTGGAACAACCCCGGGGCACACAACCGATGCGGTTGCCGCCATACTTGCCGAGTGCGCACATGCCGACCTCCTGATCAATGCCACAGCAACAGATGGGATATACACGAAAGATCCGAAGAAGTATCCTGATGCGGTGAAACTGGACGAGATCTCGCCTGAACGGTTGGTCGGGCTTATCGCTGCTGAAAAGATGGGTGCTGGAGCGAACCTGCCGATTGACATGCTTGCAGCAAAGATCATTGAGCGGTCAGGAATTCTTACGGTTGTGATCGATGGGAGCGATCCTTCAAACGTTCTTGTCGCTATGCGTGGGATGCAGATCGGGACGTGTGTGCGATAGTGGCGTTACCTACAGAATAGTGAAGTTATCATCCGGACTGGTGAGGTAGGATGCGCCCCGGAGTTTTTAGAGCAATATTCTGCTGGATATCCTGTTCGGGTGGTGGAACTCACCGGGGGGGACTCGTAAAGTGATGGTGTGGTTGGCTGAGTAGTATTGTCCTAAATCCCGGATCATACGAAACCTTTATATATGGACAATATACAATATATAGTACTTTCGGTGAGGTGCATAATTGCGACGACTTGGTATTATTCAACATCGATTCGGTGCTATGTTGATTGTGAGAAATAGCAAACAAACTCCAGCAATCGGTTCAACTGTGGTAACTAACACAATGAAACGGATTGGAACTGTACAGGAGATCTTTGGACCCGTATCTCACCCGTATATCTCTGTTAGAATCAATAAAAACAGCGTAAAGCATAATGATCCGGAATTAGCCATATCCGAAAACCAGAAATTATATACACTATGAGGGGTGGACATGACAGAAGCTGAACGAGTAATTGAACGTCCTGAAAGGATAAAGGAACGCATAAAACAGCGCAGAGAACGTGAACAAGAGCGTGAGGTCTCCGAGTGTCCGGAGTGCCATAGCCGCATTCTTGAACGTGATTATGAGCGTGCCGAACTTGTCTGTGGTTCGTGTGGGCTGGTCATCGAGACAAACATCATCGATCAAGGACCTGAATGGCGGGCATTTGACAGCGATCAACGTTTGAAGCGAGCAAGAGTCGGGTCGCCAATGACCTACACGATACATGACAAAGGGCTTTCGACCATGATCGACTGGAGGAATCGGGACTCGTATGGCAGAACGATCTCCACAAAGAACCGGGCTCAACTATACCGACTCAGGAAATGGCAGCGCAGAATTCGTGTTAGCAATGCGACCGAGCGAAACCTTGCATTCGCATTATCTGAGCTGGACCGGATGGCGTCTGCGCTCGGACTACACCAGAACGTCAGAGAAACTGCTGCCATGGTCTACCGCAAGGCAGTTGAGAAGAACCTGATTCGGGGACGGAGCATCGAGGGTGTGGCTGCATCAGCACTGTACGCCTCATGCCGCCAGTGTTCTGTGCCAAGAACGCTTGACGAGATCGGAGAAGTGTCAAGAGTGACCCGCAAGGAGATCGGGCGAACCTACCGTTTTGTTGCACGGGAACTCGGGCTGAAACTGAAGCCAACGTCACCAATCGACTACATCCCAAGGTTCTGTTCAGGTCTTGGGCTTGGTGGGGACGTGCAGGCACGCGGCATCTCAATCCTTCGAGCTGCGACAGAACGGGAACTGACCAGCGGGCGCGGACCCACAGGGGTTGCGGCGGCTGCAATATACATTGCATCTATCCTCTGCGACCAGCGCAGAACCCAGCGAGAGGTGGCAGAGGTGGCAGGCGTGACTGAGGTAACGATCCGCAATCGGTACAAGGAGCTTGCCGAGGAACTGGATATCGAGATCGTGCTCTGATACTGGTTTAACATCCAGAGCTTGCAGGGAATGGGCGGTCACCTGCCTTTTCCTCATTTTGTGCGTGTTTAACACCATATAATCACAATGATTTCTGTGTTAAAATATGCACATCGTTTTTGAGACTTTTTAATTTGTTCTGGTCGGTTGAACAACATGATGCCAATCCTGTAAACAGTGACATGGTATGACTTCCGAAATACGATATAAATGACTTTTCAGATCGATAGCGCTCAATTTTATCAGTTGTGATTACGCAAGACAACCCCGGGTAACCAGAAAATAATAAAAAGTCTCTCGTTTTTTTAGAGATGGTTGCCGGTAGTCCTGGCGGCAGTTGAAATTCCGGTGTGCGGGGCGAACCTCAATAATTTCTCCGGGTAGTCATACCTGCATGCCATCCATTGCGTTCAGGATGATTCCTGCAACCCTGCGTTGATCCCATTTTGCCGAGTTAATCACAAGATCGTATACGCCCATATCATCAACATTAATTCCGTAATACTCCAGATACCGCCCGGCTTCGCATGCCTCTCGCTCTTTTACCTGGCTGATCGCATCAGCTATCACGACATTTTCACGATGCACAATCCGGTCCGCCCGGATATCAAGCGGAGCTGTGATGAGCACGGCGAGATCCGGTTCTGCCATCCATGCCGAGAGCCTGCCCTCAACAATCAGGTTCTTTCCAGCGTCCTTTGCGTCTGATGCGATCTTCTTCTGGTGGCGGTCGATCTGCTGATCGATAGCTGTGTCCGACGCAGCGAGTTCGCCGAATTCTTTGAGCGTAAGCCCTCTTTCTTCTGCTATTTCTCGGAAGATGTCTCCGGCGGACACAATCTTAAAACCGGTACAACTTGATAGTATGCCTGCCACTGTGCTGGTTCCGCTTCCGGGCAGACCGCTGAGCGTTATGATCATCAGTACAAAGATCGTTTCACGTGTACTTATTCGTTACTTACCTCTTTTTCAGTATCCTGTAAGAAATCATCCGGGTTGTGAACCGGGGGGTGGTTCCACCAACCGGAATATATTGAGAAGTCTCGCAGATCAGCTACATTGCTTCGATCAGTTCTTCGATCTCCAGCAATAGGTCGCTCACGGGGAATGGTTTTGATAGAAAATCACGCGCGCCTGCTGCAAGCGCATCATCTTTGACTGCTTTATCAGCACTTGCAAATACAATTTTCAGGTTTGGGTGGATCGCCAGCAGTTCTTTTGTGGTCTCGATCCCGTCCTTGCCCGGCATTCGGTGATCCATAATCACGATCTCAGGTGGTTCGTCCATTGTTTTGAGTATTTCAACTGCCTCGTCGCCGTCATACGCGTTTGCAACGATGTCATGTCCGCTCATCTCAAGAATGTCACCATATAGTTCGTGAAGCATCGGTTCGTCGTCCACAATGAATATCGCTGCCATAATCAAACCCCTTTTGGAAGCCGCATGACAAAGTTGCTGCCCATCGTCCGATCTCCACTGACTCGATCTTCCACTTTGATGCTTCCGCCGTAGCTCTCGACGATGTACTTAACGATAGTGAGTCCAAGTCCGGTGCCCTGCGCACTCTCGCCAGCCCGTTCCAGACGGTTAAATATAATCTCCTTATAGTGATCTCCGATGCCGCGCCCTCTATCCTTAACCTCGAGCTTCCAGTACCGGTCATCATCTGACGGGCTGATATTGACATCGATCTTGACGATCTTGTGTTGATCGAACTTGACGGCGTTGGTCAGGAGGTTTGAGAAGATGCTGAAGAGCATCGTGTTGCCATGGATAAAGTATCTGCCTTCAGTTATGTCTGAGTTGATCTCGACATTCGCTGGTTGCGAAATCGCGGTTTCAACTGCGCTTGCAAGCGCCGGGTATATGTCGATCCTTGCAAGTTCAGCCTCACCGGACTGAAGCTCTGAGAGTGTTTTTACGTCGGATATGATATTAGCGCTTTTTTTAACATGGTTAAGTGCGATCTCCACATGTTTCCTGAATTTGGTGGGGAACTCCGGCGTTTGGAGTAGTAGATCAAGATATCCGCTCGCGACCTGACTTGCGTTGTTTATGTCATGGCTCATGAGGTCAATATAGAATTCTGCACGGCGATATTCATCTTTGATACGCTTCTCTGCTTGTTTTCGCCCGGTAATATCTATAAGGACTCCCCTCAAGCCAACATGTTTGTTTTCGTGAATAATAGGTGTGGAATATATGATAGCAGAGAACGTGCTTCCATCTTTCCTTCGCATCAAGTATTCTATGTCATGTAGATGTTCTCCCTTTATGACCTTCTCGATATTTTTTTTAGCTCTATCCCGGTCTTCCGAGGATATCATTTGAATGACGGTTAAACCCTCATCAAAGTCGTCCCGGGTATAGTTAAAACAGTTAAATCCGGCATGGTTGGCAAATGTGAGATTGCCTTGTTCGTCTGTTTCAAAGACGGTTTGTGGCAGTAACTCGGTTAGATCTCTGAATTTTGCCTCGCTCTCTTTTAGTTTTTTCTCTATCTGGCTTTTATAGAGAGCCATCTCGATTGATGCGAAGAGCTGTCCCTCCTGAAACGGTTTAACGATGTATGCGTAAGGCTCGGTGCTCTTGGCTTTATCGACCAATTTAAGATCGGAATATGCTGTTAAAAATATGACGGGGATGTCAAATTTCTCTTTTATTTCGTGGGATGCGTCTATGCCGTTTTTCTGCCCTGAGAGGACGATATCCATCAATATCAGGTCTGGGTTAAGTTCACTTGCGGCATTTACGGCAGCATCTGCACTGTCGGCGCGCCCGACCACATCATAGCCACCATCGGTGATCACCATCGCCAAGTTTTCAGCTACAACCGCCTCATCCTCAACAATCAATATCTTCGCTTCCCGCATTCAACACTCCCTTAGTATCCTACGTTAAATTCTATATTAAAGGTTGTGCCTTCCTCACTGATAACCTTTAGGGTTCCATGCAACTGGTCTTCAGTGAGAATCTTTATCAGGCGCAAGCCAAGCGTTCCGGTTTTATCGATATCGAACCCGGCAGGCAGTCCCACGCCATCATCGCGTACAGTCAGGTTGATCCTGCCTTCTTCTGATGCGGTGAGACTGATATTGATTGTTCCTTCTTTTCTGCCGATAAAAGCGTGTTTCAGGGTGTTTGAGAGCAGTTCGTTAACGATTAGCCCAACAGGCACCGCCATCGATATCGGAACGGGATAATCTGCTACGGAAACAACCGGGGTGATCTCTGTGCCCTGAACCTGATAGCTCCGGAGCAACTGTGAGAGCAACTTACTTACAAACCCCTTCATGTTGATCTCTGACAGATCTCGGCTTTCATATAATTGGGAGTGGATGAGTGCCATGGCATTTATCCGGTTTTTGGATTCGGTGAGCACACCGATTGAGTCTTCGGTTCTGGCATGTCTTGCCTGCATATCAAGTAGACTCGATACGACCTGGAGGTTGTTCTTTACGCGATGGTGAATCTCCCGCAGAAGTACTTCTTTTTCATTCAGAGATGTTTTTATCAGGTCTTCTGCTTTCTTGCGCTCGGTGATGTCGCGGATGACTACACATACTGTTTTACGACCGCCTAACTCAAAGAAACTGGCTGATATTTCTGAAGGGAATATAGTGCCGTCTTTTTTGCAGGAGTATCGCAACGGCACGATCAGATCATTATCGATCTTCCCGCTATAGATCTTCTTCACAGTTTCTTCAGGTTCGGCAGAGATATCGGTAGAGTGTAACGTAAGGAATTCATCCCGATCATATCCAAAAAGTTTTAAGGCTGCATCGTTGGCATCCCGGTGTTGCATCGTCTCTGCATCTATTAGGAAGATGGCGTCCGGTTCAGCGGCGAATAAAGAGCGATATTTCTCTTCACTCTCTCGCAGCGCTCTCACCGCCTTTTCATGTGCCTCTTCCGTCTTCATGTTGTGAAGAGCAAGTGCTATGTTATAAGCAACCTCTACCAGGAGCCCTTCTTCCTCAGCATCGAGGGCGACATCGGCTGCAAGCGATATTGCAAGCAGTCCGAAGAGCGCACCTGCGTATTCGATTCGGATGACCACAGTTTCCCTGCTGGCATGCAGGTCTTTGAATCTGCACGCCCTGCACTCCCTGCATTCTTCGGGTTTGCCCATGACCACAATCATCTCCTTTCCGGCGAGTGTTTTTTCGATGCAGGGAATGTGATCTCCGCCCCTCACACTTTCGCAGAAACGATCGGCATCTTCCCTGAAACCAGAACCCACAATCGTATCGAAAGTTTCACCATCGCTTAAGTATCCGAGCCATGCTGCTTCGTAGCCCCGTGCCTCCACCAGGGCATCGCCGGCTTTCTTTAGCAGGAGGTCCCGGTCTTTTTCTGTCATGATTAACTGGTTGACATCCCCGATGGCTTTAAGGACGCTGTTTAAGTGATCGATGCGTTCTTCCGCCTGCTTGCGAGTGGTGATATCCCTCACTACCGATACAGAACCCACTAATTCACCATCTATAAACTTTGGAGAATGTTTTGCAGAAAACCATAGAATCTTGCCATCAATATTGAGCCAGTAATCATATTCAGCAACGTCCCCTTTCTTGATCGTATCAAATGCATCGGAGAATATCTTGTTGAGGTGAGATGGCAGCACTTCGGCAGGTTTTTTCCCTATAAATGTATCTGGTGTCGTGTATAGCTGCTCGGGTGTAGGTTTTTGGGTGAATGTGAACCTGCCTTCTTGATCGAACACAAAGACCAGATCGTTGATGGACGATAGTATGCTGTTAAGCTTGCTTTCAGATTCTTTTAACGCCTCATCTTTTTGGGCAACATCTTCCAGGATGATTAGCAGTGACTTTCTGGCTTGTTCGGATTCTCCATAAAGTCTTTGAAGTTCTTTCTCGCTGAAGGTTAGTTGCTCGGTCTTCTTTCGTAGTTTCTTCTCTGCTTTCTCTCTCACCTGTATTTCTCTGATGACATTTTCATGAGTCCTGCACGCTTCTATAGCAACGCTTAACTTTTTAGAAAGACTGGCAAGCAGATTTGCTAAAGGTTTATCTGCTATTTCCCTGCTGGCATAGACCAGATAAAGAATCGCCACATTGGTTATGGGCACGACCAATACGGATTCTTCTTTTCCTGTTAGAACAGGACAATACTGCAAAAAATCGTTGTCGTCTTTGTTTATGATCGCAAACTGCTGTTTTTTTTGTATTTGATTTAGAACATCCAGGAGATCCGTTATTTTGCCTTGTGCCAGCACATATTCGGTATTAATTCCGGCATTTGCCACAGGTTGGAATTCTTGCGTTCCATTTTTTTTGACCCAGATAATACCGCGATGAGCATTTGTTTTATGCACCACCGTGCGAATAACTTCTTGAAGCATTTCTGGCAGGCTCAAACTGTTGCCAATGGCAAGTGCACACTCATAAGAGATACTGAGATATTGAAAAGAAGATCTCACGGGTTTTTCCATACGTTATTCTCCCATGCCAATAACTATGGTCTTATTGTATAGTTCAATATATGTATCTCCGGTTGAAGCAATTTCGCCCAAACTTAACAACCCAAATAGAAAGACATCACTTCCTGCTTTGTTTGCGATGATGTTTAACTCATCATTAATTTTGTCTTCTAAAAACAAGGCTCTGACAAGACAGTCCACAATTAGCGCTTTGCCCGGGGCTATCTTCTTTTTGCTTTCAAAAGCAATTTTAGCTTGTTCGGCAGCTATTCCTGCGGCTGCTATTAATTTATCAGGGTGCGCTTTCGTAACCACCAGCACAGAGTTTTCAGGCATTTCACTGGCAAATACAAGGCTGTTGTCTTCATTAACACTTATAGGAACACGCAGAATGATCTCAGTATCATATTTCAGGATTCCAAGCGGATATGATTTAGCCACATCAAGAAAACCATCTGCAGTTAACTTGATGCCGGCATCTTGCTCAACGATATTTTTGTAATATTCAAAGGCAGGTCCCCAGTTAATTGATTTTAAAATATTTTTATTCACGCTGCTGGCAATAGCAGGGTCAGAAATAGGCTGACAACCATGGTTTATTCCCACTGACATGAAGTCTTGAGCAGCAGCGATAATAGCCCCTCCCGCGAAGATGCAATCACGCGAAAACAGAGATGGCCGATCAACATTTATAACACTTCCAGCACTGCCCCCGATAAACGCCATTTCCCTGAAAAATTTTTCGTATAATGTCTCTATAAGCAGCGGAATATTGTCTGTGTATGCACTGGTAAAGATCAGAAGGGTCCGGGTATTTTTCGAGACAAAATCTTCCGGGAAGTCGCCTTTGAATGTGCTTAGATCTTTAATCACTTCAATTGAGACCGGGGACTTAAAGGCGCAACCCACCACCCCCTGCGTATACAGCGAGCCGTCATAGATCACTTCAGGGAAAATACCTCCCCATACCTCAATATCCATCGTTTTTAGTAGAGGTTGTAGTTGTTTGTAATCAAACGGCGTTTCTTCTCCAACAAACAAGAGAATGCCTTTAGCATTGTCGTTACTTAGTTCCTTCAGGAATGGCTGCCATCCTTCCGGTTCTCGCCCATCATAGAACTTTACTTTTTGAAACATAATCTTCCCCATTCAACTTTCAATTATCTGCTGTGATCTCCATATCTCTTGTTTTAGCTCAATAACACGTTTCTCTCGACCCGGCGTGGCACGATAAACCATTTCAAGCTCGTCCATTCCATCTGTATGATTCTTACTTGCATCCACTGCATCTTTAAAGGTGTTTACTGCTGTTATCATGCCAGCGGACTCTTTACACCACCCTAACACCGTCGTGATATGGTGCTCTCTTGGTTGTGCGGTGGTCTCCGGATGATTGCCAACCTGTTCCTTACTGATGTTTGTTGAAACGGTTCTGCTAATCCGGATTGTAGCCATGCCTGTGATCAAAACAAGCGATAACATGACTGCAAGAAGCTTTGTTTGGATATTCATTTGTGTATCCCTGTGTTAAGCTGTTCAGGCATCTTGTAAAGTGGTTTTTTCCCTGGATTCCTGAAGAAAACTGTTGATCTTCTTTGTTGATTCCACCATTTTAAGCGCTCTACCTGCTAATCGTCTATGTCAAACTTGATGTTAAAAGTTGTCCCGTTTTTGCTGATGACCTTCAGGGTCCCGTCTAACTGGTCTTCCGTGAGGATTTTTATCAGGCGCAAGCCAAGCGTTCCGGTTTTATCGATGTTAAACCCGGCAGGCAGTCCCACGCCATTGTCGCTTACCGTCAGGTTGATTCTGCCTTCTTCTGATGCGGTGAGATTAACCTCGATTTTTCCTTCTTTTCTGCCGACAAAAGCATGTTTCAGGGCGTTTGAGAGCAGTTCGTTAACGATTAATCCAACGGGCACCGCCAGCGATATCGGAACGGGATAGTCAGCTATGGAAACAACCTTTGTAATCTGTGTATCAGGGACCGGATAACTCTGGAGCAATTGCACAAGCAACTTATTCACAAAATCATTCAGGTTGATCTCTGATAAATCATCGCTTTCATATAATTGGGCGTGAATGAGCGCCATAGCATTTATCCGATTCTTGGATTCGGTGAGCACATCGATTGAGTCTTTGTTTTTAGCAGCTCTTGCCTGCATATTGAGCAGGCTTGACACAACCTGAAGATTGTTCTTTACGCGATGGTGAATCTCCCGCAGAAGCACCACCTTTTCCGCTAAACTTGCTTTAATCTGGTCTTCCGCCTTCTTGTGCTTGGTGATATCAAGCATCATCCCAACCATGCCAATAACGACGTTATTAGAATCAACAAAAGGCGTTTTGCTTGTGGACGTCCACCTCGGTTTGCCGTCTGCCCGGGTGGTGAGTTCCTCAATATCATATATTGGTTCGCCGGATTCCATTACTTCCCGATCATGCGCCTTGTACGAGGCTGCCTGCTCATCCGGGAAAAAATCGTAATCGGTCTTACCTGCTATTTCATCCACCAAAACCCCGACCATGCCTGCAAAAGCCTCGTTTGCTGCAACATAATTACCATCCCTATCCTTAAAATAGACAAATGCCGGAATGGTTGAGAGTAAAGCCTTTTGTTCCTCGGATTTCTGCCTCAGTTTCGCCCCGGCAAGCGCCAGATCATCTTTTGCCTCGGTAACGTCAGCAAGCATGTTAGATATCGCAACCCTCTGCTGCTCACTCTCCGCGAGTAGCTCATCCAACCTCGCAGTTCTCTCCTCCACTTTATCCTCAAGACCTCTGCTATACGCCTCCAGCTCCCTTCCGGATTCTTTCAGGTTGGCAGTCATCGTATCAAACACCCTTGAGAGCTCCCCAACCTCATCACCGGTTCTGGTGCCGACTTTATAGTCGAGGTTCCCCCTCATTATCTCTTCAGTGCCGTGCTGTAATTTTACAATTGGTTTTGCTATTGTGCCTGATACTATGACGCAGATTACCGCGCCAATAAATAACAGACCGGCAAGAACCGAAAACACCGTGGTAGTCAGTCTGGTGACCGGTGCAAACGCTTCCGCCTCCTCAATCTCTGCCACCAGACACCAGTTCATTGCAGGTATGTGTGCGTGTGCGCCCAGTACGTCCACACCACGATAATTCCGGTATAAAGCCGCTTCCGGTTCATGATTCCCTGCGGCGACAAAATGCTCAGGATTAACGTCCGGTGTCGGGATCGTGTCATTAATAACTCTTGAAGGGGTTATTATGTAGCCGTATTCATTCAGGATGTAGATCTCACCAGTCTTCCCAAGACCCGTTCTATCGGTCGCTATCTCAAATATTTTTCTTGCATCAAAATCCACAATAATAACCCCTGAAAACTCGCCATCCACCAAAATCGGCATTACCACACTCACAACATCATCTCCGGTGAACACAGATGTACGGAGGTCTGTCGCAAGGATCTCTCCATCTTCTATCCTGAAAATTTCGCTCGTGTTATCATCAGACTCGGTGTCCATGTGACCGGAAGCAACCACGGTGCCATTCTTATCCAGAATTCTGATCCCTGAAATATCTTCGTGTGCTTGTATCGTATTATTTATCCGGAGATTAGCAATCCCTATGCAATGAGTGCGATTTCTGCGTTTATCCACTATATTTCTAAAAGAAGTTCCTACTGACAGCGTTCCGGTCTCATGGTTATACGCACCCAAAACAGTCCCGATATGGTTCGCTCTTGATTGTGCGGTGGTCTCTAAGTTGATGCTAACCTGTTCTTCGATGATACTCGTTGAAACAGTTCTGCCAATCAGAATTGCAGCCATGCCGGTAATCAACACAAGCGAAAGCATAACAACAAGAAACTTTGTTCGGATGTTCATTTCACCCCTCTTCTACCCTTTCTCTTTCGTTCATCTCTCTATTAACTATTCGGGTATCTTATAGCGAGGTTCCTTCCCCATCCCCTGAAGTAAGTCGTTTATTTTCTTTTTTAATTCCACCATTTTTAGCTCCCGGTCCACCGCCATTTCGTTAAATCTTTTTAGTTCCCCTATTTTCCTTTCGAGTGCCTCCTGCGCCCTCTTGCGTTCGGTGATGTCATGGAATATCTCCAGCTTTGATATGCTGCCATCCGGGTTCTTCAGGGGAGTATCAACGAGATCATACGTCCTCTGATTTTTGGGGGAATGCCATTCCCAACGAACGGTTTCTCCCGCGAAAACCTCCGGATTCGTGCACCATGGGCAGGCACCATTCCATTTTGTGTTGGTGCCAGTCGGTGGGGTTTGAGTGAGGAGAGTAAGCCCCCTTCTGTTCTTAGCAGCATTCGACTAAAGCGCCATTACCAGGGAAATACAGCCGGACGCTGCCAGCAATTTCTCGCTGTTCCCATGCAGGCTTGCACCCATGGGGTTTCACCGTTTCATCCACAATATGTGACCTCAGCCTTCCGGCATCACAGCATTGCCATATCGCGGTATCGTTTCTGTGTCAGAGCCAGAACTCTCGCCCTACGCCATTTCGGCGTCCATGTGTCCGGTGGTGGAGGGACTTTCCTCACGACACGAATGTCGCGGCGGCTGCTCTTCCTCTCTCAAGCCATGGAATTATCCTCAGGTGTTATTATGTCTTTGGATGATTTTTCGGGGTCAGCTTCTCTGACATCATGACTTCATTTGGGCAGTTGTGCTTCATACGACAAACCTGGGTTACCAGAAAATAATAAAAGGTCCCCGATTGTTTGTACCATGCATATCCTGCAAGAACTGCCGGAATTGTCTTTGCCAGGCGAACCATTATTTTTCAGCAATAACCAGCATTTCAAAATCCTCAGTTGTAAGTTTATTGTTCCTTGAGAAGGCTCCGATTTTTGCTCCATAGATATCGATCTTTTTAAAGCCCAGCATTTTTAATAACCATGTAATTTCAGATGGTGCATAATATCTTTCATCACATTCCAATTCCTTCTTATTCCCAAAATCATCTTCTACTGTGGTGATATTGTGATCTCGGAACGTCATTAAATCAAAAGTATTACTTCTATAGGTCGCATTCCCTGCTTCTGTTGTTGATGCGCAAACCTCTTCAACCAAATGATACAGTGGGAATAACCCATTTAGTGTTGTGAAAATCAGTTTGCCATGATCATTTAATGATTTTGTAACATTTATTAGTATTTCATAGTTCATTTCATCTGTTTCCATCAAAGGAAATGCCCCTTCGCAAAGCATTATTGCCAGATCAAATTCATTCTTAAATGGTAAATCCCTTGCATCATGTTTCTGGAAATCTATTCGCAGGTTTTGAGCTTTTGCTTTTGTTTTTGCTCGCTCCAATTGTGATTCTGACAAATCAATTCCTGTAACCCTGTAACCTCTTTTTGCCAGTTCAATCGAATGTCTACCGGTACCACATCCAACATCAATTATTTTCAGCGATTCATCATAATTAATTTCTTTTCCGATAAAATCACACTCGCCAATTGTGCCATGCGTAAAACTTTCATCATCATATTTTTTACCGTAGTCTTCAAACAGTGTTTCATACCATTGTTTCATTCTATTTCTCCATGCTCCGGGGTCGCTCTTTCACACAACATCATGATATCAGCAATCAGCGGGTGCTCCCACTCGCAGACAAACGTGAACCGTGCATCCGGATTGAGCTTGATCAGGCGAAGCACGTTTCCAAGCGCAACAAAAGCCGCCTCCCAGTCCGGTTCTGACCGCTCTGGCACCTCTGCATTAAACGGATATGTCTCGCTAAGCTCAACCGGATACGCGCCAAACGGTGCTTTCAGGTTGAGCACATGGTCAAACACATCTTCCCCGCGGGTTTTTCGTGTGCGGATGAGCACCGTTCCGTGCAAGTCGAATCGGTCAAGTCGATCTCCAAATCGCAGAACCTCTGCACGGCGTGCGGATTCGCTTCCGCAGTAGAAGAACGTTGATTTCCGGATCGGATCAAACCGCTCAATCCAGTCCGCGTGGCTGACCGCACGCTTGAGTCCATCAAGCAACCTTGGATGCGCCCTGCACCTGCGTTCAACAAGCTCCCAGAGGTTTCCTTCAATGATGCATTGTTTTATCAGGTTGATTTCCGCAAAAGTCGCATAAAGATTGTGTTTTGCAAGTGAGATGTAGTTTTCACTTCGAACTTCCTCTTTTAATTCATCTGCGGTGTATGCTGTGCACACCGGGCATGAGCACGGGAGATGCTGGAGATCGCTCAGATGATATGTCCCGTCAGTAGTGAAATACCGCCCGTCCTTAGCATAGAGTGCGTAAGCAGCCGAATCAAAGAGATCGCACCCGAGTGCAACCGCAAGCGCAAACATCGCGGGGTGTCCTGCACCAAAGAGATGAACCGGTGCTGCCGGAGAAAGCCCCTTCTTTGATGCGACGATCACGTCCACCATCTCCGCAAACCTGTAATTCGCAAGCAGCGGCACAACCGCACCAATCGGGTAGACATCAAAACCAACCCCTGAAAGCGTGCGTGCACACTCATTCCGTAAATCAGAGTAAGTTGCTCCCTGCACAGGTCCTGCAAGAAGCATAGAACTCTTCGCCATCCCACGCGCATCCTTGCACCGTTCAATCGTTGTTCTCATCTCGGATTCTGCCTGTTCGTGCGATACGTCTGGCGGCGTCGGGATATCAAGCGGCACACCAATGTCTGAGCCGATGTCCTGCTGAAACCGGACAATTTCATTAGAGGTGATCTCAATATCATGATACACCGAGAGCTGGTACGACCCGGAATCGGTCATGACCGCACCACCAAAATTAATCAGGGAATGCACACCATTCTCAATTGCATGCGCCCTTAATTCGGGGTTACGGTATATGATGTATGCGTTGGTGATAACAATCTCTGCTCCGAATTTCGCAAGTTCAGGTGCATCCACCATCGATATATTCGGATTAATCACGGGCATAACGGTCGGAGTCTCAATTCTCCCGTGGCTGGTGTAGAGCCTGCCGATTCTGCCGGCTGAGTCCTTATGCGCAATTTCGAAGCAAGACATAACGACACGCTTTGTCGGGTGGCATCTATAGTCTTTCTGCTCTTTCATCCCATGTTCTCCAGCATCACCCCTCAAATTCACTGTTTTCACCCCATAAATAATTGGGACCAGTATCAATTTAGGGCACTGGGGATCCAACCGAAAAACCCAGTAACACTAACCGGGATCCAGGATGCCCAATAGCACACGTTCCAAACCGGCACCTATGAGATTATCTGCCAGATAGCATTCACCATAATTTCCAGATTTTTATGGTATATACACTATAACCCCAGACCCCCCTACATACTCCTTTTTACCAAGACCAACTATACATACGCCCGGTGTACCTTGACATCCCCTCACCCAAAATCTACCTCATTACATTTCTCCTCTGCATCCTTGCAGATACCCCTCTCACCGCCCGACACATTTTTGAGGACAATAGCAACTGGGGTGCGTTTTGCATAGGGCTTGCCAGAAAACAATCTGTTAAAATTCGTGGCATTCGGCACATTCGTGAAATTCGTGATAAAATCAGCATAAAGGATCACGAACGGCACGAATGAACGAATCGCACGAATGTCGGGGATGTAGCGTGACATCAGCCAACTTTGCTACTTTATTTTTCGGTAAGCACATAGTGGAAAAGGACCATCTCAGAGACGTTGAGATTAGTGAAGTTAACAAGATGCTCTCCTGCAAGGATGAGAGTCGCGGCTTTTTCACATACCTGTGTGAACGTTGTGGAACCATGTTAAGGGTTCATTTTGGATGTAACCGCCGTATCTGCTCGAATTGTGGCAAAAACCACACAGACAAATGGGTAAAATCTCTCCAAAACGCGTTATTCAACGTACCGCATCGACACGCAGTACTTACAATCCCGAGCGCTCTGTGGCAATCGTAAAAAACGATTTTTTCACAAAAAATCGAGTAAAAACTGCCCTCTGGGCGGGGCTGGCGATATATTTTTCGTAAGTGTAAAACAACCGTTTCCTCCGGAAAGTCTTGATGGATGCTGCGATTGTAGCAATCAACAATACGATCTTGTACAGGCACAGAGGCGGGAGATTGGTGGCAGGTGCCATTGTTGTGTTGCACCCATTTGCAAAGATTATGGGGTTCAACCCTCACCTCCATATACTTGTGACAGAAGGTGGATTTGACAAACAGGACAATTTTATCCATCAAAAGTACATTTCTTTCAGTGCTATGTGAAAAACATGGCAGTATCAGGTGCTTACCAGCTTCAAAGCAGCACTTCCAAAAGAAGCTGTATATTCGGTGCTCATAGACCAGCTTTTCAAGAGATATCGCAAGGGCTTTTACGTATATCTACCAAAAGAAGCCAGAATCACGAACAAAAAAGGATAGTAAAGTATGTGGCCAGATATATCAGACACCCAGCTGTTGCAAACACACAATTGAACCAATATGATGGAAAAACGGTCACATTCTGGTACGGAGACCATGGTGGCACGAGACACTTTGTGCCAATAACGGTGCGAGAGTTCATCCAAGCACTGATCCAGCATATTCCAGATCGGAATTTTAAAATGATACGGTGTTACGGTGCATACAGCCGCAGAATCAAAGGAAAATGAGGTTTTCGGATGAAAATTACCTGATTGGAACCACCCGATGCTTAGCCAGAGCTACAACTGATTTGCGCCAGCCGGATGCTTTCTTGTTGCGATTATAGGTGTCATGGCAATAAAGATAACCGCGGGGGACGTGAAAGGTTTGAAGATGGGGATATTCACCTCCGCGTCTCTCTCTCTCACACTCCGCGGTTAAAGTCTCTGTTCGGTGATCTTCGAAAAGCCTCTTTTCACGCGTAACCAACCGATAGAAAGACGGATGTGTTGTTGGCGGGTGGTGTTGGTCGGATTCTCTGGTATTCTTTGAGGTTTTTTGGTAGTTCGTAGCGGGAGAATGTGTCTAGCAGTCGTCGGAGTCCTTTTTCGTAGATGCGGTAGGATATCTTTGTCCCGGTGGGTGTAGCCTTTGCCAGATGGTTGAAGATCACGTCTTTTGGTTCTGCCTGGGCAGCCACCATTATTAGGTCGGTTGGTTCTTTGATTGGTAGTGTCAGATGGTTTCCTTTGATTATCTTGATTTGATCGGAAAGCCCGAGTCGTTCAATCACTCTTCTTGAGAGTTCTACTCTGTCTGGCTCCTGCTCAATTCCGATTCCTTTGAGCCCGTGTTCGCGGCAGAGGACGATTAGGCTGAGTGGTAGTGGTCCGCTTCCAAGGAATAGAACCGTGTCGCCTGCTTTTAGCCTGGCGCCTCGAAACTCGGTTCTGGCAAGCTCTATATAATTTTGGAAGTATGCGAAGTTTTTGAGCGATTGCCACGGGTCACTGCTCTTTAGTATGGCGTTTGCCTGTTCGATCTCCAGTTCCGCGGTGTAGTGACTTCTGAACCCGGTGATTGCGTCAAATGCAGAATTAAACCCGGAACTGGACAGAATCGCCTTTGCGGTTGTGTCGTCTACATCCAGCGCAATCACCTGGTCCAGTCTTTGAAAAAGGGTCTTTGGATGGTTTGATGGGTTGTAATATAGCTCCTTGCGATCAAAATCCACGACCCTCGAATAAATATCCATAATCTCTCCCGCTATCGTGTCTGCACAGGAATCATGGGAGGTGCCAAGGCCGGGTATGATCTTTTCATGAATATCGGAACTATGGGTGAAAGCGGTCGGTTTGCTTGTGTAAAGTTGGGTTGTACAGGTCATATTTATCACAATACAGATGTAAGTCAGGTCTGATACTTAAAAGCTCTGATGTGCATGGGTTAATTTAAGATCAAAGTTCAATCATCACGCAAAATTTCTGACGATCCCCGGATATGTGGGATTAAGTATTATCTTTATTGGTTTCGTGATATTCTGGCGTTGTGTTGGCTCCGGACTACCGGTCTCCGGGCGATACTGGTATTTCTCGCGCGGCGCGTCAGCAAATGGTTATATATGAGTTATGAGCACTGTCATGTATCGAGATAACACCAGTATATATCTCGTACATACAAGACAACATAGGAGATAACATACATGAACAAGAACATAACAATAATGACGCTTGCCGCGATCCTTTTGATAGGGTCCGCTGGCATGGCGTGTGCGCATTTCACGATGGTCTTTCCGAGCGACAGTGAGGCTACCGTGTGGGATGTGACACCTGAGGACTACATAGCAACGATGGGCGAGACAAAGACCGTGTATATGATGTGGGGACACCCCTACGAGCATATACTCTTTAGCATGGCGTCTGCGCCTGAGGTCTCTGTCATGAAGCCTGACGGAACCATCGAGCCGCTCACACCGACAGAAATCACGGTCAGCGGACAGGGCGAGGACGGAAATCCTGGAGATTTTAAGGGTTACAAAGCATCGTTCACCGTTGATCAGCCTGGCGATTCTGTTGTCTTCGTGAAATACGAGGATGATGGCGAGAATTTGATTGACTACACCAAGGCAGTGATCCACTGCGGTGAAGAGGCATGGGTTGGCTGGGATTCCGAAGTAGAGCAGCAGACCGAGGTCATTCCATACATGCGACCTTACGGGATGGAGGCTGGTTTTGTCTTTGGCGGAAAGGC
This sequence comes from Methanosarcinales archaeon, assembly GCA_004211975.1. GTDB lineage: Archaea > Halobacteriota > Methanosarcinia > Methanosarcinales > Methanogasteraceae > Methanogaster_D. The sequence goes on from RXIK01000115.1 coordinate 38,710, forward strand.
ACTTTACAATGGTGAGGCTCTCGCAGGCGCACCTGTAGAAATCGAGATATACCACACACTTGATCTTGGTAATGAGATCGTGGGGCTCGCAGAGGAGATGTTCGAATACGACCCTCCAATGGTATTCACACGACTCACCAAGTCCAACGACAACGGCGAATTTGTGTACACGCTCGATGAGCCCGGAATATGGTTTGTTGGCGCAACAATGGAACCGGAAAGTGAGTCCGAGCGAAACGTGAGAGGCGTCTTCATCGTCCCGATACTTGAGCCGTTCCCACCAGTGGAAGCATCTTCAGGAACATCCATATCATCTTCAGAACTGACAAAGGCAGTAGATGATGCAAAGGCAGCAGCAGCCGAGGCAAAAACGGCGGCAGAGCGTGCAGCATCATCTGCAACATCTTCGCCAGGATTTGGAGCGATCTTTGTAGCAGTCGGGCTGCTTGCAGCGATTGCACTTTTGATGCGGCGGAAGTAACGAGACTGTAACCGATAAACCGGGTGGATCAACAGGGGTTTTAGAACCCCTGCCACTCATTTATAATGGTGAACTATATAGTTGGTCCGTTGAAATATGTTCCATGGTGGTGTTGAAGTGAAACCAATGAAAAGACTGAATATAATGCTCTTACTTGTCCTGTGCATAGTACTCGTGTGCCCGGTTGCATCAGCGCACAGGGTGGTCGTGCAGGGCTATGTGAACGAGATCACGGTCAAGGCATATTACGGTGGGGGAGGCATGGACCCCATGGCTTATGCGGACGTCGAGATCTACGCAATCAAGGACGGGCAGAAAGATGAATTGTACATCACAGGCGAGACAGATGAGGATGGCATGTACTATTTTACACCGAAGATTGGCATATCCAAGTACAACGTAGAAGTTTCATCTCTGGGACATAGAGGCAACGAGACTGTGAACCTTGCAGAAGGTGCAGGACTCTCAGACGCAGAGCAGAAAGAAGCAGAAGATGAGGCACAGCTGCCGCTCATGGAAATGATCGCTGGATTCGGGTATCTAACAGGACTTATCGGGGTATCAATGATCCTCACAGCCCGGAAGATGAAGAAACAACATGAAAACAAGTAACAGGAGGGAATAAATGGTACACATATCAGACGGGGTTCTTGCGGAGTGGTTATGGGGTGGCGGCTGGGCGGTAACAGCCATAATCCTTGCGTATGCACTCTCAAAAATGAAGACCGAGGATGTGCCACGACTTTCAGTCATCACAGCCGCGGTCTTTGTCTCATCACTCATCCACCTGTCAATTGGACCCACGAGTGTTCACTTCATATTAAACGGCTTTGCAGGCGTGATGCTCGGGATACTTGCGTATCCATGCATCTTTGTGGCGCTTGTCCTGCAGTGTTTCCTTTTCGGGCATGGCGGAGTTACAACAATCGGGATCAACACCGTCAACATGGGCGTTCCCGCACTCGTTGCATACCTGATATTCAGAGCCGGAACCGGTCTTGACATCCGACCGGAAACAAAGAGTGTGGCATCGCTGTTTGGCGCGATCGCAGGAGGGGTGGGTGTAGTGCTTGCGCTCCTGTTTCTTGCGGTGGAACTGATCACAACCGGCGAAGAGTTCATTGAGACAACGGTGCTTGTCATGAGCACGCACGTCCCGATCATCGCAGTCGAGGCGATCTTCACCGGAGTGATTGTCGGGTTCATCGCAACAGTCGAACCTGAACTGTTCGGGAAGAAGTGATACGAGCGATATGGTAGTGATCCGGCATGATTTCAGAGATCGATAGATATGCAAGTCTTTCCTCACCGATTCACCGGTGGGACCCACGTTTCAGGCTTGTATCAATCTTCACGCTGATATTCTCAGTCGTGCTTCTTTATAACCTGCAACTGGTCATAATCGGCATGATATTCGCAGTTATTCTGACCTGCACATCAAAAATACCGTTTTCCTTCGTTCTCGCCCGCATGAAACTGGTATTCATCTTTGTGATACCATTCTTCATCATTATCCCGTTCACAATCATAGGGACCGGGGTCGAGATAGCAAGCTTCAGCGGAATCACGCTGAGTTACAGAGGGATCGAATACGTCCTGTTCGCAGCGATGATTGTGCTAAAAGCTCTCACCGCCGTGATGCTGATCTTCCCGATGATTGGCACATCCCGGATGGACATCACGATCAAGGCACTTGAGGGTCTGCACCTGCCAAACAAGCTGGTCCAGATGTTCGCATTCACATACAGGTACATCTTTGTGCTGGATGATGAATTCATGCGGACAGATCGTGCGCTTGCAGCAAGAGGATTTAAAAAACGAGGCAACATGTACACACTCACAACAGTCAGCAAGGCGATTGCGATGCTCTTTGTGAAGAGCTACGAACGAGCGGACCGCGTATTCTATGCGATGCGATCGAAGGGTTACACAGGAACAATCGCCACACTCCATGAATTTCACGCAAGAAAACAGGACTGGGTCAACACAGCAGTCGTCATCGGGTTCGCGCTTCTTTTGCAGGTAGCAGCAACATCTGACACGTTCATCGCAACAAGAGGTTTTATATGACCGATAAAGCGACAAAAGCTGCGATACACGTCCACAACCTAAATTACGCGTATCCTGATGGAACGGTTGCACTCGAGCAAGTCTCATTCGAGATACAGAAGGGTGAATCCATAGCACTCGTCGGACCAAACGGCGCAGGCAAATCAACACTCATCCTGCATTTAAACGGCATTCTGCATAGCAACAAATCACGCGGAGCAGTTAAGATCCTTGGCGAACCCATCGATCCAAAAAAAGTGCACAAGATGCCGAGAAAGATCGGGATCGTCTTCCAGGACCCTGATGACATGCTCTTTATGCCGCTTCTCTTCGACGACGTTGCATTTGGTCCAATTAACCTCGGCTTTGCGAAAACTGAGGTGAACCGACGGGTCAAGGAATCGCTTGAGCGGGTCGGGCTTGCCGGCTACGAGACCCGAGTCTCACACCATTTGAGCGGCGGCGAGAAGAAGCGAGCTGCGATCGCAACGGTTCTCTCAATGAATCCTGAGATCATAGCGATGGACGAGCCCACCGCAAACCTGGACCCAAAAAGCAGAGCTGAACTGATAGAGATTCTGAAGGGGCTGAAAAACGAAGGAAAAACCCTTATCATCATCACCCACGACGTGAACGCCATCCCCGAACTTGCAGAACGCGTCATCGTCCTCAACAAGACGGTTGTTGCGGACGGAACCACCCGCGAGGTCTTCGCAGATACGGAGATGCTTCTGGCGGCAGGACTCGAGGTCCCAACGATCATGCAGTTCTTTGAGGTGCTTCAGGCGTTTGGGTACCCGTGCGATGTGCTCCCGCTATCACTTGAGGACGCGGTCAGGAACCTGACACAGACAATCGAGAACGGATCCGGGCACGTACACCTGCATATTCACAAGCACACGCACAGCGAGGTTAATTCTTCCAGAAACAAGCATCAGCATCACCGCTAATGATTGCGCGATCACAACTACCCGGGCAGTACTCCGGATTATCACACAGAGATCGGGGGCGTTCACGACATTTGGTGTTGTGCACACCTGACTTACATGGACGCTTATATAAGGAGGGATTCTGATTTAATATCTGGGGGATAGGGAACTTAGTGCTTACCGAAAAATAAAGTAGCAAAGTTGGCTGATGTCACGCTACATCCCCGACATTCGTGCGATTCGTTCATTCGTGCCATTCGTGATCCTTTATGCTGATTTTATCACTTTTCTGGCAAGCCCTTAGGAAAAAAGATGGATATCTGACAAATATGGATTCAGGAGAGAAAATATGGTCAAGCACTATCAGCACACACAAATCGGATATTTACTTATAATTGCGTTAACCATCGTGCCGCTTTTCTTTGCGTATCGCATGATTGTTCATGGTTTCAGTTGGATTGAGTTTTCAGTCATAGTTCTCATTGGGGGTTTTCTGGTGTTATTCGCCACGATGACTGTGGTGATTGAGGAAGATGTTCTACGAATTCGATTTGGACCCGGGAGTGCTCCGAAAGAATTTTTCCTTGAAAGACGTTGAATCATGCCATGTCGTGAAGAATCCCTGGTACTATGGATGGGGAATTCATATAACCCCTCACGGTTGGCTCTATAATGTTTCTGGCTCTTATGCCGTTGAAATTAAGATGAAAACGGGTACGAAATATAGAATTGGCACCGATGTTCCGGATGACCTTGAGACAGCTATTCGACAATCGCTGGAGAGAACGGTGAAGTGACGGCATATAAGCAAGTGTTTGCAGTTCGCAACGCTTCACCAAAATGCCGGCGACACAACCACATTCGCAAAAACGTTATCAAGCTCCGCGCCAACCCAAACGAGCCTGATACCTTACTCTTCCATATTGTTCTCAGGGTGTCTATCAACCATTTCCACAGCAACCGCATGGTCGTCCGCATCCACTACTGCCGCATCTCGATCTCGCAGCTTTCCGATTCTTGCAACTGCGACTGCCCGATCCCCTTTGTTAAGTCGCATGATCCTGACGCCCTGCGTGTTTCGCCCCTGCATCCTGATATCGCGCACAGGAATCCGGATGATGTTTCCTTTCTGGCTGGTGACAAGGAGTTCGTCATCATCATAAACGGTTTTGATCGCTATCACAAGCCCGTTTCGCAGACTCTGGATTATTGTGATGATTCCCTTTCCGCCGCGTCTTGTGATGCGGTATTCATCAAATTCTGTCCGCTTCCCATATCCATTCTCAGTCAAGGTCAGGAGCGCAGCGTTCTCCTCTACAATCCCCATAGCAACGACATAGTCGTCAGCCGAAAGACGGATTCCGCGAACGCCACGTGCAGCTCTGCCCATGCTGCGAACATCCGGAGCATGGAACCGGATCGCCTTTGCATGTGCGGTGCCGATTATGAGGTCATTAGAATCGTTGACTCGCCTCACCGAGACCAGTTCGTCGTCTTCATCCAGTTTGATTGCAATGATCCCGCTTTTTCGGGGGCGGCTGAACTCTGATAGCGGCGTTCGCTTGATAATTCCGCGTTTTGTCGCCATTGCAAGATAATGCTCGGAATCAAATTCGGCAACCTTGACAAACGCCGTGACGCTCTCGTTGCCGGACAGTTCCAGAAGATTCACGATCGCCTTTCCTTTTGACTGCCTGCTCCCCTCCGGAATCCGGTAGACCTTGAGCCAGTGAATCCGCCCCTTATTTGTGAAAAACAGGATGTAATTGTGAGTATTTGCGGTGAAGATGTCCTCAACGACGTCCTCTTCCTTTGTTCCCATGCCGATGACCCCGCGTCCACCACGCCCTTGCTTCCGGTACGTGTCAAGGGGCACGCGCTTGATGTAGCCGGTGTTTGAGATCGTGAGGATCACGTCCTCAGACGGGATTAAGTCCTCATCCTCAAACTCTTCGTGCGCCTCCAGGATCTCGGTTCTCCGCGGGTCTGCGTACTTATCCTTAATCGTAAGAAGCTCCTCTTTTATCAGGTCAAGGACTTTCTGCGGGTTTGCAAGAACGTCACGCAGGAATGCGGTCGTCTCTTCGAGCGCCGCATATTCAGTCTCGAGTTTCTCGCGCTCAATCCCTGTTAAGCGGCGGAGCTGCATCTCCAGAATTGCTTTTGCCTGCACCTCGGAGAGCCCGAAGTTCAAGATTAATCCTTCTCGTGCCGCTTCCGCCGTCTTCGATGATCGGATCAGCTTGATCACAGCATCGATGCTGTCAAGCGCAATCTTCAGCCCGTCAAGGATGTGCAGCCGGTCTTCCGCCTTCTTAAGATCGTGCTTGCTTCTCCTAACGATTATCTCCTTTCTATGATCGATGTAACACTGTATAAGCCCTTTTAACGGGAGAACTTTTGGCTCGCCGTCCACCAGCACAAGGTTGATGATTCCAAAGGTGCTCTTCAGTTGCGTGTGCTTGTGCAACTGGTTCAGGATAACCTGCGAGTTTGCACTCTTCTTAAGATCGATTACAACCCTGATCCCGTCCTTGTCTGACTCATCCCTCAAATCAGAGATTCCCTCGATCTTCTTATCCTTCACAAGATCCGCGATGCTCTCAACAAGTTTCGCCTTGTTCACACGGTATGGAAGCTCGGTTACGATGATTCGCTCCCTGTCCTTCCGCGTTTCAATCTCAGTTCTTGCAACCATGCCCACAATACCGCGCCCGGTCGTGTACGCAGCCCTGACCCCGGAAAGCCCGGTTATCGCAGCCGCAGTCGGGAAATCGGGCGCCTTGATAAGTGTCATCAGTTCATCAACGGTCGCATCAGGGTTGTCGATCACATGAACGATCCCGTCCACAGTTTCGCCAAGGTTGTGCGGCGGCATGTTGGTCGCCATGCCAACAGCAATTCCAGTGGAGCCGTTAATCAGGAGATTCGGGAGGAGCGCGGGGAGAACAGAGGGTTCTTTCAAGGAATCATCATAGTTCGGGACGAAATCAACGGTCTCCTTGGTTATGTCAACAAGGATTTCTTCTGCGATCTTCGCCATCCGAGCCTCGGTGTATCGCATGGCTGCGGCTGAGTCGCCGTCGATTGAACCCCAGTTTCCTTGCCCGTCGATAAGCGGATACCGGAGCGAAAACTCCTGCGCCATCCGAACAATCGTTTCATAGATCGCAGCATCGCCATGCGGGTGGTACCTGCCCATCACGTCACCGACGATGCGTGCCGATTTGCGGTGCGGCTTCGTTGATACAACCCCACCCTCAAGCATCGCATACAGGATGCGGCGGTGCACAGGCTTCAAGCCATCACGAACATCAGGAAGCGCACGCCCAACAATCACGCTCATCGCATAATCAAGATACGAAGACTTCAGCTCCTCAGTGATTGCGACCTGACGGACCCTGGCAGCTGGCTCAGCTGGTGACAGGGGGTCGGGTTGGACGGTGGTTTGAAGGTCGGGCGATGTGGTCATTATAGTCTATGTAATATGTTGTCCTGTTACGACTTAAGTATTATCAAGACGAGAAAATATAACCTTAAAACAATAGAAATATCTTTATGAACTGTGACTCTTTGATATTGGTCCATATAGGTTCTCGCCAAGCACTTGTAAACTTTATAGATAGAAGAATAAAAAATACATGAGGACGTTGGTCGATGATCCTGAGGGAATTTACATGAGAATACAAAAAAGTATGCGTTCAGTCCCCCACCTAACCACCCACTCGAGGGTTAGTTTTCGTACCGGCATGTACAATTGAACTGGTGCGGTGGCGATTCATCCCCCCTGTCGGAAGGGGGGGGGGTTTCGCCAAGGGGTTAAATTTGTAGCGGTTTACTGGGGATCAACAATTGCCTCCCCTGCTTTACAGATCGCATATTTCGACAGGGGTGGTGCAATGAGTTCGTTTATGATGGTTGATGCCAGTACCGCATTTAACATCACATTCCCAAAGCTAGGAAATTGTATGGATGCCATAAGAACCAGACCTATAGCAACCCCTGCTGTCGGTAATAGCGCAAAACCCAGATAATTTTTCACGCTATCCGGTGCGTGGGAAATCTTGGCACCTGCTCTTACCCCCATGTATTTACCCAGACATCTGGTTATGACTATCAACAGCGTCAGTATACCAGCAGATTTCATCACACTTAAATCAAAGTGCAATCCTGCCAGTACAAAAAATATCACATAAACCACGTCCCCAATTTCTTCGATTACACTAAACAGTTCTCTTCTCTTCATCTTATTTACTATGATAAAGCCTGCAATCATATTAGCTATGATCAATGAGAGACCCATGTAACTAGCAACGCCAGTACACAGCAAGATCATTCCGAAAACCACGACCAATAACAATTCGCGAGTTCTCGCAAGTCCAATCAGATACATCAAAACAATGGCAAAAATGACACCAATTGCTACAGATCCAAATATATTTAAAAGAGGAATGCCAAGCATCTTGTAGAGGGACATACTTTCAGCAGTATTCACCAGTGGTCGGGATATGCCTGAAGCGATAGCAAATGCTATGACCGCAATTACATCATCAAGCCCAACCACCGCCAGCAGCGTTGTGGTGAAAGGTCCTTTCGCTTTGTATTCACTGATTATCGCCATTGTTGCTGCCGGAGCAGTTGCACAGGATATCGCACCTATGATAAAAGCCATGGGAAAATAAGTCTGCCAGAACGTTTCGCCTGGAAGGATTAAACTGCCCAAACTGGCTAAAACCAGGGTAACCAGAAACCACGCCCCCAGACTTTCAAAAGGTACTATCCAGGTGATGTTCTTCGCTAATCGTTGTAAGTCCGCCCAGTGAAGACTGCCACCGATTAAATATGCGATAATTCCGAGAGCAACGTCAGTAATTAAATTCAACTCCCCTACAGTCTCTCTTGGTATTATGTTCAGAAGGGAAGGACTCAACAAGACACCGATGATGATATAGCCAGTAATCATAGGAAATTTGAGTTTTGTCGATGCTAACCCACCGAAAAAACCGGCAAAGATCATTATTCCAACTGCTAATATCAAGTTCATCGCTTTTAAGACCTTTGTTTTATTCCTTGCTGAAGGTTTTTATGAACTCATAAAATTTTCCTATCAGGTGATGCAGCGTTATCTCCCCTATTATTTCATCATTTTCTACCACTGGAACTTTTGTTATTCTATTGCACACCATGCTATTCAACGCGTCTTCCACTTTGTCATCAGGTTCACATTTTATCGGATTTTCTGACATGATCTGTTCCGCTTTTTCAAAGGTTTCATAATGTAAAGATCTTTTATCTGGTAATCCAAAGTACAAAACTTTTTTTGCTGGAGAAAAAATATTTAAAATGTCGTGTTCTGTTATTATTCCTACCAGCTTTCTGCACCCTTTACTTTCAACAACCCAGACATGATCTCTTTCAGCCAAGATGGATAAAACGCTGTCTATGCTCGCATCTTCTTCTATCAAGGGCAGATCATCCCCCCGCTTACCCATGATATCCTTAGCAGGGATTTCGTGAAATTCCGGTATCAACTTTCTCCCTCCTGTTACTGTTTCGTAAAACGAATTTCCGATCTCACCCGGGTATGTATTTCCGTCCTCTGACATAGGAAAAAATGTCTCAATGGTATAAAACACTTTTGCCAGAATAATGCTCTGGGACGAAATTCACATACACACTCTGCGCCAGTACGGCACCACAGCACCCAGAACCTCCGGACACCCCACTCTTCGGATATTATGCCCCACAAGCTTAGAGCCGCGTCTCAGTTTTCTTCCGTGAGTCGAGTCACTTCCTCAAGCGGCTGCGCCAAACCGGCATTTCACCATTGAGTTAACCGTTTCCAAGATCGAACGCATACAATAATTTTTCTAACCACTCCTGAGGATCTTTCCAGAGCAAATATTGCAGGTTACACCATCCAAGAGCCCCAATACGAGACTTTTTAATTTGTTCTGGTCGGTTGAACAACATGATACCAATTCTGCAAACAGTGGCATGATATGACTTCCGAGATCAGTGTAATCAGTGTTAATCTGTGGCAAATAAAACTTTTAGCCACAGATTAACACTGATTTCACAGATTAACGATATAAATAACTTTTCAGATCGATAGCGCTCAATTTGTATCGGTTGTGCTTACACAAGACAACCCCGGGTAACCAGAAAATAATAAAAAGTCTCACAATTTGATCAGAGAATTGAAAGCTATACTCGGCACCGGCATAAACTGCGCTTTTTTTCAGTGGTAGAACGTAACTACTCAGGTACCTAAAACCACTATCAGGGGACTTCGCTATGCAGGAACTATCCGGGATGTGGTGAAT
>RXIK01000102.1 GCA_004211975.1 Methanosarcinales archaeon
ATTCACAGCAGTGCCATGGGTGGCATGTGGCTCACCAACGTGAGTGAGTTCACAGTCGTTAACGGAACACCTGTGAACGTTGCTTTTGCCATGCGCAAGAATAACAGTAATGATCATAACGCGATTCGTTCGTATCTTGATCGTACCACTATTTCCGGTAGAACCGTGAGTAAGACCGGTTCTGCGAAAGTAGGCACGGATCTTGTCTTAACTGACATGAACGGCAATTTCGTTGCCAACACCACCAGTAATGCTACGGGTGATTATGCGTTTTCCACTATCCCCAATGGTGATTATTGTTTATCGGGTGTTATTCACAGTAGTGCCATGGGTGGCATGTGGCTCACCAACGTGAGTGAGTTCACAGTCGTTAACGGAACACCTGTGAACGTTGCTTTTGCCATGCGTAAGAATGACAGTAATGATCATAACGCGATTCGTTCGTATCTTGATCGTACCGCTGTTTCTGGTCGGACGGTCAGTAAGACCGGCTCCGCAAAAGTTGGCACGGATCTTGTTCTGTTAAAAAAGGTGTATGTTGCAGTGGAAGAAGTAACCTGTTCTCTACCAACTGCCAACTTCTCAGCGAATACAACTTGTGGGGACTGCCCATTGACGGTTAAGTTTAGTGATTTGTCTGAAGGTGCAACTTCGTGGTGCTGGGATTTTGGTGATGGAACACATTCAACAGATCAAAGCCCGGCGCATACGTATGATGGTGTAGGATTCTTCGATGTAAAGCTCACGGTCAGTAATCTAAAAGGCAGTGACATAGCGCGGAAGATCAATCTGGTTACCTGTAACTTGCCTGGTGTTAACAGAACCCGGCAGGTTCTTTTCCTTGTTATTGGCGCTGAAGAAACTTCCATGGTAAAAAACGCTGTTAAGGACATGGGTATGGATGACTGGGTGGATGTGCATGGTAGTAACCGTGAAAACCGTGTGGAAATTCTGTACACGCCATTTGATGATAACATCAGTATGGGTGAGTATGACATTGTTTTCATTAGCTGGAAAGGCAGCATGAGCTTCCTTGGTGCAAACTTAGAACCCCAGATCCATGAAATGATTAATAAAACCAGTCCGGGCACTTTTGTGTATGACTGGAACTATGATCTGGAGGATTTTCCAGGTGTAAATTATGTTGGTCATGCTGAACACCCGTATCTTGAGGACTACTGGCTTAAACAGTATGATAACAACATCATTCGCCTGATCACATATCTTTCAGTGGTTGATCTTTCAGAGCCTTTCGCAAATTATACTGGCACAATCAGGATTGAAAAACCCTCAGTACCACCGACCAATGGTATTGTCCATCCGGATTCCGGATATGAAATATTTGAGGATCTGGAATCGTATCTGGGGTGGTATTCGGATGATGATGATGGTACACACCACGTCTATAACCCTGAAAACTACACTGTAGGTGTCGTATTCTTTGCAGGACATGATGGTGATCTCTGTGATGGTGTTACTGAGGCACTGATAGCAAAACTTGAGTCCAGGGGTATTAATGTGATTCCTGCGTTTCGTCCAGGCATAATCTACGATGTCGATGATGCGGAAACTTTCTTTGAAGCTGGTGATGCGTGCAAAGTTAATGCTTTTATTGACATTGGAATGGGTGTTTCAAGCATGTCTTCTTCCGTGCGGCACACCGAAGCCCTTCAGGATATGAATGTGCCTGTTATCAACGGTATCAAGTACCAGGGCACGATTGAAGAATGGGAAGAATCCGTTAGCGGACAGGACGGCAGGTTCCAGTACCAGATTCCTATAATGGAGATCGGCGGTGAAACCGAGTCCATCGTTATCGGCGGGACAGAATATGATGTGGAACTGGGCGCCTGGTCTTTCCAGCCTATTGATTACCAGATGGACTGGCTGATAAACCGCACAGTCGGCTGGATGGGTTTGCAGCGCATTGAAAACCAGGATAAGAAGGTTGCAATAATCTATTACAACCATGGAAAGCAGGGTGCGATGGTGGCTGCAAATCTTGATGTTGTGCCCAGTATCCCGAACTTCATAGACGCTATGAATGAAAGCGGTTATGACCTGGATGGCATGAACCTGAACAGATCAGAGTTCCTTGAACTTGTGCTTCAGCAGGGCAGAAACATTGGAGTTTGGGCACCTGGCGAACTGGAACAGATGGTTGAAAACTATGATGTGGAGCTGTTGCCAGTGGAAACATATCTTGGGTGGTTTGAAGAGCTCGAACCTGCCGCATGCCAGAGTGTAACTGACACCTGGGGTGAAGCACCCGGAAAGGGAATGGTTTATGAAAACGAATCCGGTCAGTACTTTGTGTTCCCGAAGATTGAGGTTGGCAATATTCTTATTGCACCGCAGCCCCCGCGGGGTCTCACAACCAGCGAGGCAATGCTTTATCATGACCAATCAGTTCCGCCATCACACAACTACATCGCGTTCTATCTCTGGCTGAACCACGAGCAGGGTGAAGGCGGTCTGGATATGGATGCCATAGTTCATTTCGGAAGACACGGCACACAGGAATGGCTGCAGGGCAAAGGCGTAGGCTTGTCAGCTAAGGAATGCTGGCCTGCAATCCTTATACGGGATATGCCGGTTGTTTACCTTTATGATGTTGGAGGCATCGGTGAAGGCATAACCGCGAAGAGGCGGGGTAATGCTGTGATGGTTGATCACCTTACTGCCCCGGTTATTAGTTCCGGGCTCTACGGTAATCTGACACGGCTTCATGATGCTATGCACAATTATGCGGTGGCAGAAGGTTCCCTTAAGCAGGAATACAAGAAATCCATAATTGAGTATTATGAAGACCTGAATTTCGAACATGAACTTGGTAACTCTTCTGAGGATCTCTATGCGATGGAAAATGAAACCTTTGATGATTTCATCCTTTACGGACCGGTGCATGACTACCTGCATGAAATTGCAGCTTCGTACATGACCTATGGTTTCCACATACTTGGTGAGGACATGAGTGACGAGGGACTCATTGCAATGGTTAAGTCGATGCTGGGAAACGATTTTGTGCGGCATGTCAATGCAACAGGCATCTGTGAAGATCCTGACGACTTAAATCCGGCACATTCACCCAACGTTCTTGATAACCTGCTTGAAGATGTTCTTGTGAACGAAACCGATCCGATGGACGTTGTTATTGATAGGTTTAACATCGACTATTCGTCCGGTCAGTACTATGCAAATGTTACAAGTAATGCATCTGGTGAATATAATTTCTCATTTGTAAAAGAAGGGAAATACACCGTGTATGCATTGAAAGATGAACATGACGGGTGGCTCACAGGAAAAGAGTATGTAACAGTTGAAAATGGTGAATCTATCTCCGGAATCCAGCTAAACCTTACAAAGAATGCTACAGGCACCACTAACCCGGAGCTGGAATATGTTCTTGACCTTCTGAAAGCAAATCCGCCGGTTGAACTGCCGGGTTCCGTGGAGATTTTCGGGCAGAGCTACTACTCGCCGATGGGCTACCCAATATTCAAGGAAGGTATGAAGATACTTCTCCAGCAGGATGGCAATGTGATTGAGGTTCAGCTATCCAACTTGACGGGCAACTACACCTTCACCGGAGTTCCTGACGGTGAATATGATATCACGGCACTATATCGCAGCAGAAGTGGAAACTGGTATCTTAAAACCAGGAGTATTGAAATCAACGCAACCAGATCTAACAAAGTCAATGTTGACTTTGGCATGAACAAAGACAATGACGCCGGCGCTATTGCAAACTCCCTTCTTGGAGAGGTTCTGGGCACATGCTCGAATGAAAGCCAGGGTGCTGAACCGGACTGCAATGTTGTATTGATCAGGCGCATGTCCGATGCCCAGTTAACTGTTGTGAACGATCTGTATGATGCAATTGATTTTGCCGTTGGCATTAGAGAATGCACGAATGCTGAAGTTGAAAGCATGATCAGTGCCCTTGAAGGAAAATACATCCCTCCTGCATTAGGTGATGATCCGACCAGAAGCCCTGATGAAGTTTTGCCTACCGGAAAGAATTTCTATGCGTTTAATCCGAACATTGTTCCGACAAAGGAATCATGGGAACTGGGCAAACAACTTGCTGATGAATTTCTTGAGGAATGGACGGTTACTCATGACAGGTATCCTGAGAAGGTTGGATTTGTATTATGGTCCTCCGAATCCATGAGGCATAAAGGCGTTATGGAATCCGAAGTCCTGTACCTGCTGGGTGTGGAGCCGGCATGGGGTTCTTCCGGCAAGGTGGAAGGTGTACAACTTATCCCTGAAGATATGCTCGGAAGACCCCGGATTGATGTTGTCGTTACCACAACAGGTGTGTACCGTGATAACTGGAAATGGCAGATCCAGCTCATGGACCGGGCAGTAAGGCTTGCAGCACAGGCTGAAAATATCACCTATGCTAACTATGTCAGGGAGCATTGTGATATTATCTATGCTGCCCTTCTGGCTACTAACAACTACACCCCGCATGATGCTCGTGATCTCTCAATGTGCCGGGTGTTTGCTCCGGACGACGGAAGCTGGGGTATCGGCGGTCTTACAAATGCGGTTGATGCAAGCGGTAGCTGGGATGATGAGGAGAAACTTGCCAATCTCTACACGAATTCCATGTGTTACGCCTACGGTGATAATATATGGGCATTTGAGGATATTAACGTCTTTACGAATGCACTCGCCAGCACAGAGGCTATCTTCTTCAGCCGAAGCGGTAATTCAGGTCGTGGAAGTAGCAGTGTGATTTTTGATCACACCTATGAGTTCTTCGGTGGTTTTGGCATGGCAGTCAGGCATGTGTCCGGTGAAACTCCTGAAATGTTCATAGTCAACCTTAAGGACCCGAACCAGGCAGTAACAGAAACCCTCGGTAAATTCCTTGCAAGAGAACTGCGTTCCACATACTGGAATCAGGAATATATCAAAGGCATGATGGAACACGGTTACACCGGTGCCAGCGAACTTGCCAGCATATTCGAGGATTTCTGGGGGCTAAAAGTCATGCTCCCGGACGCGGTAACCGCCAATATGTGGAACGAAATGTACGAGGTATACATAGAGGATAAGTACGATCTTGGGTTGGACACGTGGTTCGATAACGAGAATCCCTGGGCACACCAGTCCATCACAGCCAAAATACTTGAAGCCACACGAAAATCAGACGGCGAAGGTAACCTTTACTGGGATGCATCCGATGAGATCATCCGGAACCTTGTGAAAGAATATGTCGAGTCCGTCGCTGAGAACGGCGCGGCATGCTGCCACCACACCTGTGGAAACCCGTCACTCGACAACTACGTGTCAGGCATCATCTCCACACT
>RXIK01000095.1 GCA_004211975.1 Methanosarcinales archaeon
ATGACGCTGCCACAGTCAGGACATCTGTATGTCCTTTGTGAGAGTGGCATCGCTTGAATGCAGCCGCAAACAGAGCATTGTTTTGATGTATTCCGTGGATTAACCAGTTCCACTGACCCACCAGCTTCTTCCGCTTTGTAGGTCGTGAAATTGATTAGCATGTTCCAGGATGCATCGTGAATTGATCTTGCGAGATGATGGTTTTTAACCATGTTTTGGATCTGCAAGTCTTCAAATACAATTATATCGTAGGTATCTGCGAGTATCCGGCTTGCTTTGTGTATGTAGTCCTTCCGGGCGTTCCGCACCTTGCGGTACGCGCCTTTAAGAACAGTCTTTTGCTTATTCCGGTTATTTGATCCTTTCTGTTTTCGTGATAGGTCTTTTTGTGCTTTCCGGAGCTTGGAGTCGTACTTATCGAGGGTTTTGGGGTTCTCAATCACTGTGCCGTCTGATAGTGTTGCGAGTGTGTTGATTCCGAGATCGATGCCAACAGATGTTTTTGGCTCAGTCTTTTCGACGTTCGGTAGTTCTACGCTGAAACACGCGTACCACTGCGTCCCGTCGCGTAGGATTGTGCAGGTCTTGATCTTCCCGACAATTTCCCGGTGCACAAACATCCGGATCGTTCCGATCCTGGAGAGCTTCAGTTTGCCGTCGTCCAGTATCATGAACCCTGATTGTGGGTATGTGAAGCTGTCATAGCGATCTTTACCCTGAAACCGTGGGTATCCGGGTTTCTCACCGTTTTTCACGCGCCCGAAAAAGTTCTGGAACGCCTTATCCAGTCTACGAAGGACATCCTGCGCAACCTGCGAGTGCAAGTCAAGATTCAGGTACTTCAACTGTCCTGCCTGCTGATAGTAGTTCAACCCAGTCCCGCATCGGTCGTACGCGTTCTTACGGTCTGCAAGCATCTCATTATACAGATACCTGCATACGTTCAACCAGTGTAACATGACTATTGCTTGCGTTTTGGTTGGATACAGCCGGTATTTGAAAGTACGTCTTTGCACAATACTTATACCGGTTGAAGGGTTATTTATAGTTTATGGAAGCCAAAACAACCCGAAAACCAACAAAAGGGCGGCATTCATCCCCGCTACAAGTAGCGGGGTCTTCTGCCGCGTATCTATAAAACGGACTGGCGAGGGAAAGAGAAGTGCAAGATATCTACTCAAGTGATCTGCAAAAATTGTGCACATTGTGCAAAAATTGTGCAAAAATTGTGCAGATTGTGCAAAAACAAGAATAAGCTGGAAGTGAAGACAAGAAAATGAAGGACAACATAGCAGTAATTGGTCTTGGGAAAGCGGGTCTGCCGCTTGCCGGAGTGATAGCGGAGAATGGTTTTGAGGTTACTGGTGTTGACATAGACTCAGGCAGGTGCGAAGCCATCAACAGGGGCGAGAACCCGATCCCGGAGGAGGCAGGGCTTTCCGAACTTATCAAGAGGCACGGCGGGAAAAGGCTGGTTGCAACGAGTGATTATGGGGCTGCTTCGGGATGCAACGTATTCATTGTGATTGTTCCGCTCTTTATTGACGAGTTTCAGAATCCTGATTTCGGCATCATGGAGCGCGCGTTCAGAGGTGTTGGCAGGATTCTTGCGAAACAGGATCTGGTTGTTCTGGAGACAACTGTTCCGCCAGCAACAACTGAGACGCGCGTGCGCCAGTGGCTTGAGGCGGAGAGTGGATTGTCATTGTCAGCGGGTGAATTCTATCTGGCGCACTCACCTGAGCGGATAATGACCGGGGTTAGCATCTCACGGCTAAGGGAGTTTCCGAAGGTCGTGGGGGGCGTTGATATAGAGAGTGGGGCAAGGGCGCTTGAGGTGTACGAGCAGTTCATCCCGGATATGCACCAGGTCTCATCTGCGCGGGTTGCTGAGTTCATAAAGATTATCGAGGGGTGCTACAGGGATGTGAACATCGGTCTTGCAAACGAACTCCTGAAGATTGCGGACACGCTGGAGATCGATTTTTATGAGGCGCGAGAGTATGCCAACCATGAGTACTGCCACATCCATCTGCCATCTACCGGGGTTGGTGGTCACTGCATCCCGGTGTATCCGTGGTTCCTGGTAAAGGAGATGGAGCGGCTGGAGAAATTCTCGCATTCAAGGTTGTTGAGGGCGTCAAGAGAAGTGAATGATGAGATGATTGGGTACTGGGCTGAGAAGATTGTTACGAGGTGCATGCGCGTGGAAAAGCCGCTCAATGAAGTCAAAATATGTGTTAAGGGCATAACATTCAGAAGTGGGGTTAAGGAGCTATACCACAGCAGAAACCTGGCTCTGGCTAAGTTTTTGATGGAGAAGGGATTGGATGTCTATGTGTATGATGAAATGTTTGCGGAAGAAGAGATTCTGGAGCTTGGATTAAAATTTATCGAACCTGTTGACGCGGATTTTGTTTTTGATAGCTTCCAACTGGTGATGATTTGAAGAGCTGAAAGAAGGTGGGCACATGGAGCTGATTGAGAAGGAGCTTAAGAATGTCGTAGAAGTGCTAAGAAAGTGGGACATTTTTAGAATAGAGTACAAAAGAGCGTTTATTAGAGGCGATGGTTTACCAATGCTTTATGTGAAGGCGAAGAGCGATAAATACTATGTCCACATAGAAGGTATTATCAAAGAGCAAGAATTGAAATGCTACATAAAGTTAACAGAAGATAACAAAAATAAGCACAGTCACAAAGATGAAATAATTGGTTGGGATAATTTATATGAAGATCGTCCACATATACATTTTAATGAGGATGAAAAGAGAGAGTACAGGGAAGATGAAATAAGTTGGGATGAGATAAAGGAAACGATAATAAAAATAATGAGGGAAGGTGAATAGAAAATGAGTGATGAAATAGCCAGTGTTGCGGAAATATTCGGAATGGGTCGGAATAAACTGATTGCGGGGAGTGTATATAATTTTGTTGAGGGCGAGGTTTCAAAGTGCGAGAAACGAATTGGAAAACTCTGGATCGAAAATGATGTGCTAAATAAGAAATATGGTATGAGTTTAAAGGATTTGTCCAAAGCGCTTGATGAAATGGAGTGCGAGGAAGAATATGAAGAGAAAGAAATAAAAGGATTTTCAGTATTGGAAGCAGTTTCGGATACTAGAAGCTGGGGGCATATAATGGAAGATTTGGAAGTAGAAGAGGCGAGATGTATGAGGTTGATGGAATCTAAAAAAAGAATGGGGCGTGACGACTTCTTTCAGCGCCCATAATATCCGCAATCATTACAGTGTTTTATCTCGCTATCACTGCGCTACGGTATTTATGTAAAGGGTAACAATGAAAATACTTCTGATCTCAACACAAGATTACATCCACCACCCGGTTCCTTCGAGGCATCACTACATCTTCGAAGAACTTGCAACACGACACGAGGTGCATGTTCCACACTTCCATGTGAGCAATGGACCGGAGCGGGAGACGCGACTGATCGTTCATGAGGCAACCAAATACCCCCTGAAAGACCCGGGAATTCACTACCTGGTGAATGCGCCACACCATTACTCGGTATTCAAGAGGATCCTGCGCGACGAGAAGATCGATGTCGTGGTTGCTGCACACGTTCTCGCAGGATCCGCAGTCATACGCGCCGCACATAAGTACGGGGTTCCTGTGGTGTTCGATCTGAAGGACTGGTTCCCTGACTCGGCTGCGGCATATTATAAGAATCGCCTGATAAAGTGGGCTTTGAGAGAAGGCGTGTGGCAGGTCACGAAGTATAATCTTAACCGGAGCGATGCGATAACCACCGTGTCGCCATCTCTTGTGGATCAGCTGGCAGGTTTTGGGTATGACGCGAAGCTGATTACGAATGGGGTGAATACCGACTATTTCAAGCCGATGGATTCAAAAGAAGGGAAGAGGCGGTTGGGGCTTAGTGATGACTGTTTTGTGATCGGGTTTGCCGGGGTGATAGAGCGGTGGTATGCCCTCGACAAGGTGATGCGGGCGTTTTCAGAGATTTTGAGATATCGCGAAGATGCGAAACTGTTGATAGTTGGTGGTTCGCTCTTTACAAAGTACGAGAGCGATCTAAAAGAACTGGCAAAAAACCTTGCAATAGATGATAAGGTGATCTTCACAGGACTGGTTGAATACAAAAACCTCCCAGAGTACATCTCAGCGATGGATATATGCCTCATACCCCTTTCCCCACCCCAGTGGGTGCACATAGCCATGCCAAACAAGTTCTTTGAATATTCCGCATGTGGAAAGGCGATCCTATCCACGCCAATCCCCAATATCATGGAACTTGGTGGCGAGAATCTTTTTATTTATCGCGACATGAAGGAATTTGTGGAGATGATGAAAAGAATTATGGATAACCCGAGGACATATCCGATAGAAGTGAGTGAATACAGTTGGAAGAACAAGGCAAAAGAAATGGAGCGGGTGCTGGAAGAGGTCGTGTCATGAAGATATCTGATGCAGGTGGGATGAAAGCCGATACAAATCTGAAAACAGGTGTGAAACAAGATTTTAAGGAATTTTATGGCGATGCACTCGGCATACTCCTTTATGGGTCCCGCGTGCAGGGGTGCTGGAGCGAACGATCAGACATAGACATCTGCATCGTTGCACCTGACAACGATTATGTTCTGCGGAGAATCAACAAAAAACTGGGCGGAAAATATGATGTGAAAGTCTTTGAAAAGATGCCGCTGTACATCCGGATTAATGCCATCCGCAATCACCGGATAATATATGGGGACGCTGCCCGGATTGGATCATACTTTTACAGGTTCAGAAGGCTCTGGGCAGACATGGAACCACGGATTTTAGATAACCGGTTTAACAGTGTTGATGAACGAATGGCTTTGCGGAGGCGGTGGATGCGTGAGAAGAGAACGATACTTGAAGAAACTGGAAGTTTTTGAAGAGGAACTGAATTTCATAGAATCGCACCGGATCTGCGATGATGTTACTGAGAGGGCGCTTCTTCATTCGCTGCAGGTCTGTGTTGAGGTGTCTATGGATGTTGTGGCGATGCTTATGCGGGATATGGGTCTTGTGGCAGAGGACGATTATACCAACATAGAAAAGTTAACAAGAGAAACGGTGATGGATAAAGAGGAATGTGAAACCCTTAAAGACTATAATGGGTTAAGAGATGCCGTAGTTCACCGGTACAATCATTTGGATATGAAGTATGTGGAGGAGGGATTGGCGGGAATAGATAAACTTTATTCGATTGTTGCGAAACTTGCAGTGGTGTATGAACGGTTGGAAGGGGTGGAAGCCATCGATGAC
>RXIK01000029.1 GCA_004211975.1 Methanosarcinales archaeon
AGTTAACCGAAAGGAGAAAGCATCGCTCTTCGTACAGGAGATCCGGGACGAGGCGCACCGCTTTGCGATCGCGTATCACCGGCTGCTGCGAAAGAAACAGATAGTGTCGTGACCGGGGATTTCACCCCCGCATGAAATATCTGTGGTGGCATAACCTATGATTTATGGATCGTTGCAATAGAGACTTTTTATTATTTTCTGGTTACCCGGGGTTGTCTTGTGTAAGCACAACCGATAAAATTTAGCGCTATCGATCTGAAAAGTCATTTATATCGTTAATCTGTGAAATCAGTGTTCATCTGTGGCTAAAAGTTTTATTTGCCACAGATTAATACTGATTTCGAAAGTCATATCCTGCCACTGTTTGCAGGATTGGTATCATGTTGTTCAACCGACCAGAACAAATTAAAAAGTCTCTTGCAACATGTGCCAGGCAGACGCCCCTATATCGCCAGTTGTTCTGTGCATCGGTGCATTCAAGACATTGCTATTGTCGCTCGGGAAAACCCGGTTCTCGCGCCAACCGCTTCCACACATCTTGCAGCAACCCGGTTTCCCGTGCGACCACACTCATCAAGCGGTTTGCCATTCAGGCATCCGCACAGAAACCCGGCGCAGAATGCGTCCCCTGCACCGGTTGTGTCAACGACATTCGCAGCATATCCGGGCACAGTAGTCTTAGTGTCGTATGTGTGGATGTAGCAGCCGTCCTTCCCGAGCGTCACGACAACAACCGCGGCTCCGATCTCGTTTAGCCGTTCTGCACCGTCCCTGTAACTAAGTCCGGTTAGCATCTTGATTTCGTCACGGTTCAAAAAAACGATCTCTGCCTGCGCGATGATCTCCTGCAGCGCATCGATGCCTTTTTGTGCGTAGAGCATCCCTGGAGCAAATGATATTTTGGGTTCTGCCCCTCTCAAAATGTTTTTTTGCATCTCAAACGGATCTTCGCCGACGAATGATGAGAGATGCAGCCATCTTGCGCTTTTTGCATACGAGCGGTTCTCTGGTGTTATGCGGAGTTCGTCATTCGCACCCGGATACACATACATGGTGCGCTCGCCGCTCCGTTCAACAAACACGGTTGCGATGCCGGTTTTGCCAGGCGCAATCTCAATTCCCTGCGTGTTCACACCATTTTTTTCTAGTTCCATGCGTAAACGTGCGCCATCTGCGTCATTGCCAACCCTTCCGATGAAGCCGGTCTTCACACCAAGTATGGCAAGACCTGCGATGGTGTTTGCAGCAGAGCCGCCGGGCTGCTCGCTCACCTCATCGACCCGGACTTCCTCGCCCGGCTTTGCGATGCGTTCGACAAGGTAGAGCTTGTCCATGTTCAGTGCGCCAATTCCTATGATCTCAAGCATTTGCACCCTCGATCCTGACCCATCAACTATATGCCCTCGATCGCAGGAGAAAATTGTCACACTTTACCGAGTGCAACCCTCATCTCTTGTGCGAATGCACTGGCGCCCGCTCTCGGATAACCGGCGAGACGATGTACCTCGGTATCGTCCGCACGCAGGAATATGACTATTGGCACGCTACCACGCGGGTTATACTTCGCCGCAAGATCCCTTTGCTGGTCCGCATCGATCTTTATGCATACAAACTCGTCTGACAACTTGATAACGTCAGGATCGATATACACAACCCGGTCCAGTTCCTTGCACCAGGTACACCAGTTAGTATACACATCGATCATCACTGGCTTATTCTGCTCCTGCGCGATCCTCATTCCCTCATCATAAGAGTACCATGTAATTCCCGTGCCCTCTGTGTCGGTTCCCTCGTTTGTGGCTGGTGGTGCATCGGTTGGCGTGGTGTCTATGCATCCACAGACGCTGCTTATGGCAAGTATCAGCAAGATAAATATTGTTTTGGTTCTGTTCACTGTATCACCGTTATTATCCATGTATTTTCTGTGTGTTGTAGTTATTGCGGACTTGCGAGTGGTTTGCCAATATGCATTTTCGCGAACACACCAGTACATTCCATTAACCTTATCACTATAAAAATCCACATACCACTGTATGCCTACGGACGGGGCTTGACATGAACACGCACGGAACAGACGAAAAAGCCGTCGAATCAATATTGAGTGAATTGAAGGGCAGGGATACGCCTTACGAACGTATTTTAAGCTCGATGTGTACATATCCACACCCTATTGCAGCAAAAGTGCACCAGCAGTTTGTCGAGGCGAATCTTGGCGATCCGGGTCTCTTTGCAGGGACCGCGTGGATCGAGCGCGAGGTGGTGCGGATGCTCGGGGCGCTGTACAACAACACTGATGCACATGGTTATATTACCACTGGAGGAACGGAATCGAATATTCAGGCGGTCCATGCGATCAGAAATGCGCGAAATATTCGCGAGCCAAACATTATTGTCCCTGCATCAGCACATTTTTCATTTGACAAGGTTGCAGACCTTCTCAAGGTTGAAGTGAAGAAAGCAGATCTTACACCGGAGCTTATGGTTGATATCACATCGGTAGAGGATTTGATCGATGATAGCACGATTGGCATAGTTGGAATCGCAGGAACTACCGAGTTTGGACAGATCGATCCAATCAAAGATCTTTCAGATCTTGCAATAGCGTCAAATATATTTTTGCATGTTGATGCTGCATTCGGAGGATTCGTGATCCCGTTTCTTCAGGAGACTTACGAGTTTGACTTTACGCTGCCCGGCGTCACATCGATCGCTGCTGACCCGCACAAGATGGGTTTTGCAATGATCCCCGCAGGTGGGCTTTTGTTCAGAGACCCTTCGTATATGGATCGGTTATCGGTAGATACGCCATATCTGTCAGTTACCTCCCAGCAAACTCTCTCTGGAACGCGGAGCGGAGCATCGGTGGCAGCAGCTTATGCTGTGCTCAAGCATCTCGGTAGAGACGGCTATGAACAGATCGTGCAGCGGTGTATGGAACTTACGCGCGGGCTGCTTGCCCGGGTTCGCGAAGCAGGCATTGAGCCCGTGATTGAGCCGGTGACAAACGTGCTGGTGCTTGACGTGCCTGATGTTGACTTGGTGCGCAGCAAACTCCATGACCGTGGGTGGATTGTATCAATCACCCGCGACCCCCATGCGCTCCGACTGGTGATAATGCCGCACCTGACCTATGAGAACATGAACCTGTTTGCAGATGATCTGTGCGATATTGTGAGTCACGGCTGATGTTTAGGGTTTCCCTCCGGTTTAGCGCCTGGTTCCATGTGTATCAGCAAGCTTGTTGATGACCTGATCGGTAATTGGGCGGGCGACCCGGCGGGCAACGTAACTACCGATCTTATCCGGTATCTCAGCGGAGAAGCTGTGGATTTCTCGGGATACCATGTTGATCTGTTGCATCTCACTGGTTTTGAGCAAAGCGTTCTTCGCGAGACAAGAAAAATCGGGTGCGGCTCGATGATCACGTATTCAGAGCTTGCCCTGGCTATCGGGCGCCCGAAAGCCGCACGGGCAGTTGGAAACGCTCTTCGGAAGAATCCCGCGCCGATCGTGATCCCGTGTCACCGGGTGGTTGCACAAAACGGGATTGGCGGGTATGTGTTTGGCGTTGATATGAAACGGCGTTTGCTTGAACTTGAGGGGGTTATCATCTAAAAAAACTTTGATGCAAGTGATCTCTGTGTAACACAGTTCTCTGTGTATGCGCAGAACTCGCATGGCGCATCTCGCGGTCGATCCGGCATCTTACCATCCTTGATCCTCCGGATTCGATTACGTAGTTCCAGAATCTTTCGTCGGTCTTTTAACCTGATCTGCACTTCTCGCAGCTCAAAAAACCTTGCGTACTCAACAATTCCATATTTCACGGTCTGTCCGAATGTTTCTTCAACCAGCATAGCGCAGGCGGTGATCTGCAACCGATCAGGTTTCCATGCGCCCTGGTCCGGTTTTTCACCCGTCCTTATGAGATATGGTAGTATGCCGCCATTGATTCGCACCAGTTTATCAGGAGCCCCGGCGATACCAAGTGCATCTGAATATAGGGTGTGTTCAACTGCGCACGGGGTTATTTTTGTAAGAAGCGCATCTTTTCCGATTATCCGGACATACTCGGCAATCTGTGCACTGATCACATCAATATCTATGCTATCTGCCGCATCTACCACCATCTGTTGGTCCACGCCAGAGAGTTCGGCACGATACAGTACTAAAAGCTCGTCTGTGATGCGCTTGAGCTCGGTGCGCAGTTGTTTGATCGCAGCGGTGTTGTCAGCGTCGTCAGCATCGCCCACACCATCGCGGGCAACAGTGCAATGGTGGGTAAGCGCAAGTTCTTTTAAGATAAGACGTGTTAAATACTTTGTATCGATGATCCTTTGCTCAGCATCTTCCGACTGGCTGCGAAAGTATATGAGACGCGGACATCGCAGGTATGCGGCAATTTCTGATGCTAAAATTCTGCCGGTTTTCATCCCAGAACCGATTTGACAACCACACCATCCGCGTCCACATCCACCAAAACAAGCGTCTTTACATCGTGTCCGGCAGCACGTAATGGTTGTGCGCCCTCACCACGTTCGATGACAATGACGATATCACATATCTCGGCACCCGCGATCTCCAGCGCACGAATAACTGCTTTCATCGTGCCCCCGGTACTGATCACGTCATCCACAAGCATCACACGGTCGCCTTCATTGATCCCGTTGAGGTACAGCTCTCCTTTTGAATACCCGGTGTGTTGGTGCACCGCAACCTCATTTGGCAGGTCATACCGGCGTTTCCTGATTATTGCAAGTGGAATGCCGGTTTTCATTGCAAGCACCGTCCCAATTGGGATCCCCATTGACTCAATGGTCACGATTCGGTCCACGCTGGTATCAACCAGCTCGATGATGCGGTCTGCAACCTCGGAGAGCAGCGCAGGCGTAAGTTCCGGAACGCCATCCGTTATCGGGTGGATAAAGTAGTGGTAATCGCCCCTCTGGACAATTGGCGCATCCTTAAGTGTTTGTGTGAGTATCGGAAGCATGAATCATACTGATTGTCGATGCTATATATTATTTTGCCATTGGCAGGGGGGTTTACCTGCTCGGGGTGGGATGGCGTGGCTCAAGGTTCATGGGGGCATGACCGATGAGGGGGTGAACGGTTTTGAAGTGATGTTCTGAAAGTGGGGCTTTCACTGTTTTCTGGCTACCCTGGGTTGTCTTATGTAAGCACAACTGCCAGAATGACGCACTATCGATCTGAAAAGTAATTTACACCGTTAATCTGTGAAATCAGTGGTAATCTGTGGCTAAAAGTTTTATTTACCGCGGATCACGCTCAGTTAACCACAAGATTACGCAGATTTCCACGAGAAAGTATGATGTGGCAGGATATAATATGCAGATGGATCAGTAATGGGTTTGTATGTGCTACCATCTTCGTGTGTCAATCTCGTGAAATCGCGTGGTTTTTTCACCTGAGCTACGCATACCGTTAAATCAGCCTGAAACCACGGAGATTCGCCGGCAGATCAATCAGCGTTGTCTGCATGACTATGTTCGGGATATCAAGCACGTCTGGCTGCCGAAATAACGTATCAGCAGCTGAGACCTGCGATGCGTTTTCATCGAACAGTTCGGAAGCTTTGTTTGTTTCGGTTTTCTTTGTACTGCGCCCTTGTATATCATGTTTTCTGCGTTTTTTCCCGTTGTCCTTTCCTTTTATGTAGTACTGCCGCAGCAGGTTCTTTAATCGGTCATCCTTGGTCTGACCTGCCAGGGTATTGTATGTGTCTGATACCCAGCCGATCTCTGAATGGTGGTGGTACCCGACATTATATCCGAGCGCATACATCCGCTTGATCAGTTCCTGCACACGTTTGTTTGTTTCAGACATTTTTTACACGATTTTACCCAGAACACGCAGTCCGTCGGCTGTGAACTCGAGTTTTCGCATCTCGCAGTCGTGGACGGTTCCGCACATCTTGATGATCTGTATGGCGCGGGTCATCGACCTGCCACGCATGAAATTATGGAAAAAAACAAGCCCGTCACAGGCGTATTGCTCTGCAGAGTATGTGCTTGGATCGACCATCTCCGAAATCAGGATTGTTGTGCAGTCCAGCTGGCTTAAATTTTGTATGAACCGTCCGATCTCCATATCTTTTGACGTCTGATCAGTGACGCTGAAACGCAGTGTGGACATCGAATCGATCACCAGACGTTTGATTGAATGCATGTTTACAAAGTCCAGAATCTCTGCATAGACTGTGGACGGACTGATGCTCGTGCCGGAATCGGCATAATCCGGTACTGATTTAACATCCCTGAAGAACAACATGTCCCGCCCGGTTAGCGCCGGTATATTCAGGTTATATCCGGACATGTTCTCAAGAGTTGTCTCTGCGCCACGCGTAAGTGACACATAGAGTCCGGGTACCCCGGTGCTTGCCCCATACGCCAGAAACTGAACGCCAAACGTGGTTTTCCCGCTGCCAGGGGGTCCGCTCAATACATAAACTCGATCCGGGATAACCCCGCCCTGCATCACATCATCAAATCCTTTTATTCCTGTTTTAATTCTCAACTAAACCACCCTTTGGTAGTATGATGGTGAACACACTTCCTTTACCCTCTTCGCTCTGTATTTCGAGCAATCCATGATGTAACTCGGCGATCTTCTTCACGATCGCAAGCCCAAGACCTGTGCCCTCATGATATCCTGCCTGCTCAAACTCCTCGAACACCAGTGCCAGCTTGTCAGCAGCAATCCCTGCACCACTGTCGGATACTGCGATCTCGATAACGTCTCTAACCGCCTTTGCCGTAACTCGAATACATCCACCTTTCGGCGTGAATTTGATCGCGTTGTCGATCAGGTTGATGACCGACCTTGAAACCCGGTTATGGTCGATTTTAGCTGAAAGCACACTCGTAAGGTCAGTGTTTAGGCTTATGTTCTTCTTTTCTGCAAGCGATCGTATGTTACCCACAATCTCATTGATCATGCTGGTTATATCGACCTCTTCAAGATTCAGGGTGAGTTTTCCAGATCGGATCTTGCTGACATCAAGCATATCATTGATCAAATAAGTGATGTTATCGCTATTCTTGAGAATCTTGGCAAGAACGCTTTTTTGCTTCTCATTCATGTCACCGAACCGTTCGCCATGCAGCATTTCGGCGTATGCATGGATGGCGGTGATCGGATTTCGCAGTTCGTGCGCAACCGTGCTCAGGGCATCGTCCCTCACCCGGATAAGATCGGTAAGCTCGGTGTTTGACTGTGCCAGATCCTCGTTCACCTTACTTAACTCAGAGATGCCGACTGTATCGTCACCGTGCTCTTCGAATCGCCCGAAAAGCACAGGCGGCGGTCTGATCAGGTCGGTTGCATACGGGACATCGGATGTCAACCGGATAGGCACCTGGTCGATGATGGCAATCCCTCCGTCATCGTCCTGCACATATATGCCAAAAGGCTCATTGATCTGCTCGTCGGTTAGTATATTCTTAATTTCGTTGCTTATACTTGTGTAAGCGGCAACATTCTGCACGATTTCGATGGCTGCGAACGTTTTGTTAAAGGAATCAACGAGTGGCATGATAGAAAGCGTTGCATCAAACTTTCTGCCGTCCCGGTCGCGCATGGTCTGGATGATGGTCACCGGTTTTTTCTGTTCAAATGACCTCGAGATGCGGTCATGGATACCTGGTTCATACCCAGACCGCTCATAGTAATACTTATCCGTATCGTCGCCAAACACATGCGCGTACCAGTCGTTGACATATCGTATCCGCATATCCATATCAAGGACGCAAATGCCAACGCCAAGCCCATGTACCACATTGATTATATCCACACAACGGACCCCTGTAAACATATCGTATGGAATGTTTATAAATATTTGCGGTTGAACATATGTTATGGACACCCATCTCAACATCGAACAGTCAACGATCACCGGCACAATTCCTGCGCCACCGTCCAAGAGTTATAGCCACCGGGCGATCGCGATTGCCGCCCTGTCACACAGGTCCGAGATCGCATGCCCGCTCCTCTCAGCAGACGTTAAGGCGACAATATCCGCATCAAGAAGCATCGGGGCTGATGTAAGTGTGTCAGAGTCCGGAGATCTGCTGACCATAAACGGCGTCCAGCGTCCAGCGGTGCCTGGTGACGTGATCAACATCCTGAACTCCGGAACAACACTCCGGTTCTTCACAGCGATAACATCACTTGCGCCGGGAACCAGTGTCCTCACAGGCGACGCATCAATCAGAACGCGCCCGAACGACCCGCTCCTCCGTGCACTCACTGATCTTGGTGCTGACGTGTTCTCAACAAAAGGAGACGGAACAGCTCCAATTGTGGTGCGGGGACCGCTTAAAGGTGGAAGCACACAAATCAGCGGATCCATCAGTTCACAGTTCATCTCAGCGCTCCTGATCACATGTCCGCTTGCAAACAAGGACTCCACGATCTCGGTTGAGGGCGAACTCAAGTCAAGACCCTATGTTGATGTCACGCTCGAAGTGCTCAGCGAGGCAGGGATCGTGATCAACGAAAAAAACGATTCCAGTGGTTTAAGGTTCGTAATCGAGGGAAATCAGACGTTTGATCTTAAGAAGTACACCGTGCCAGGAGATTTCTCGTCATCATCATACTTGCTTGCAGCAGGTGCGCTCGCAGGCGATCACGTCACAGTCCAAAATCTGTATCCCTCAGCACAGGGCGACTCCGCGATCATCCGGATTCTTGAGGATATGGGCGCGGACATCATCTGGAATCAAGAAGCCGGCGAGGTTAAGGTCACCAAAAGCGATCTGCACGGTGTAACAGTTGATGTTGGCAGAACACCGGACCTCGTGCCGACGCTTGCAGTGCTTGGCGCATGCGCATCAGGCGAGATGCGGATTATGAACGCGTCACACGTCAGATACAAGGAGACCGACCGGCTACATGCAATGGCAATTGAGCTTGCGAAGATGGGAGTTGATATCCGCGAGACCGAGGATGAACTCCTGATTCGTGGCGGCGAGGTGAAGGGCGCGTCACTTCACGGATGGGATGATCACCGGATTGTGATGTCGCTTGCTGTTGCGGGGCTGGTTGCAGGGAGCACGGAGATCGACACCGCGGAATCCGTTGCAGTCTCGTATCCGGGGTTTGCCAGAGACCTGGGGCAGCTTGGCGCGAAGGTTTCGGAATGTTAATCCCCCGACACCTACGCATGATGTTAGGTGGTTAGGGTAGGGTATACTCTTGCAAGCACCGGCTAATAGACACACGTCCCAGGGTGAGCACAACCATGAACAAAAAAACCACAATACTCTGTTCCGCAGCCGATCAGGCAAGCATGAACATCAAAGAAAACTTAATCGCACTCCATGACTGGGTGCACGATGACGAGATATACGAATCCGACTGGTGCAGGATCGTTACGGTCGAAAAACTCCATATCTTCTGTGATCACATTGATTCCGAACTTGAGAAGCGCGGACTTCCAACAGACATGATAATCTTCGCATCAAAACACAAAAGCGACAATGGACAACGACTGTTCTCCGCCCATTTCACAGGAAACGTCGGGGACGCCAAATTTGGCGGAAACCCCCGTGAACTCGCCCCGGCAGCACCACAGGCACTAAAATCATTCCTCAAATCAGTGCGCGATCTTGCAGCCGACACCGAGTACGAGGTCTCCATGGAATCAACACACCACGGACCAACCGCGCTCTCTGTGCCATCAATATATGTCGAGATCGGCAGTGGAGAGACCGAATGGCTTGATCGGGATGCCGGCAGGATTGTTGCCAGCGTGATTCTGGACCTGTGCGTGAACATGAGCGCGGGCACGGACATACCACGTGAGCAGGGGTCCGCCGCCCCTGTTGCAGTTGGCTTTGGCGGGGGACATTATGCACCACGACAGACAAAACTAATCTTTGAGACCGGGATCACGTTCGGACACAACTTCCCCAAGTACCAGCTAGACAGCCTCGATGATGGATTAATCCGGGAAGCACTTCTTAAATCCAGCGCGGACTTTGTGTACTTTGACCGGAAGTCAATGAATGCCGCCCAGCGAAACCGCATCAGCGCCGTGATCAATGACCTCGGGTACAAAGTCATGCGAGAAAGCATAATTCGAGAGCGTTTTTCGATGCTAACAGCGAAAACAGGTGAATGATAAGGAAAATGCGGGGGGAGGGATTTGAACCCACGAATGTCTGCACAACAGGATCTTAAGTCCTGCGCCGTTGACCTGGCTTGGCTACCCCCGCACAGGGGCTGAGTCTTCGTTGGACGCATCTTTAATCTTTTCTAACTCGAGGGAGAGAACAGAAGAGATATTTTCCATCATCACATCAACATTTTCTCTTAAATCAACCATACAATTCCATCCCTTCTTTTCCCACCAATCTATTAAATAGATTACCCCTGCCCGGACGTTAGGATTCACTGCAGAACAACCGGGCAAAGTTAAACATCCTCAAACACACTCACGATATCGTGGTATCCACTTCAAA
Organism: Methanosarcinales archaeon; assembly: GCA_004211975.1. Taxonomy (GTDB): domain Archaea; phylum Halobacteriota; class Methanosarcinia; order Methanosarcinales; family Methanogasteraceae; genus Methanogaster_D. The sequence goes on from RXIK01000029.1 coordinate 10,485, forward strand.
ACACATGGTGAAACCCACGAATACTAGTAACTGCTCAGTGTACCTAAAAACACCACCATGTGACTTCGCCATATCGACACTGCTTGACCCGGAACACAACCTGAGCCGAACCTGAAATTTAACCGCGGAGTGCGCAGAGTGACGCGGAGGGGAAATAAACGGTTAACTACTCTGCGATCCTCTGCGCCCTCAGCGGTTATGTTTCTTGCCAGAGTACAGAATCGCAATCGGGGGGGATAATCAACATACCTGAGTAGTTACGAATACTATTGAATACGAACACTGTTTCTTAACGGACTTCCATAATCGTTCAACAAGCTTTAAATTTGGTGAATACGGCGGAATATAGGGGGCATGGTGATCTCACTGGAAAACTGGGCAGTGCTGTGCACGCACTACCATGTTAGACTGATGTTTGCACTTTAATAACTACTCAGGCACCTAAAAACACCACCATGTGACTTCGCCATATCGACACTGCTTGACCCGGAACACGACCTGAACCAAACCGGGAATTTAGCCAGAGAGCACGCAGAAGGACGCTGAATGGGAATAAACAGTTAAACACCCTCTCGTTCCGCTGCGTCATAAGCAGCTATCTTTCTTGCCAGAAAACACCTGACCACGGTCATGCAGCCAGCCAGGAGACTTTTTATTATTTTCTGGGAACATTGGATTGTCTTATGTAAGCACAATTGCCGAAAGGTGGCACTATCGATCTAAAAAGCTATTTATACAGATAATCTGTGTAATCTGTGTTGATCTGTGGCAAATAAAACTTTTAGCCACAGATTAACACCGATTTCACTGATTACGCCAATCTAACCGTGCTTGTATTTGCCGGGTTGGCGTCATGTTTTTCAACCAACCAGAACAAATTAAAAAGTCTCCCAACCAGCATACCTTGAGTAGTTACGCGCTTTTGTGTGGCTGGCAGCCGCACACACACACCGAATCATCTCAAGCTGCAGCGCATTTCTTATATCATGCGAACAGAAACCCATGCACGACCAATGTGCACCGGGCGGCATGCGGAGGGCATGTATGCGGCACATAGGCGGCGGGATGCGGTGGAAATGAGAGCTGGTTATGAGGGTTATGAGGTGCACAGGGAACACCCGGATTATTTCGTGTTATCAGCAATCACAGGGTGGGAGAACGCTGATGTGAACGCCACAAACACATTCCCCACCAAATATGTCTGGCAACTTCGCAAACCCGCAGGATAATCATGTCAGAAAAAACATTACTATCAGGACTTGTGGACCGCCAGCAGGATGCTGTGACACACACAAGCGGCCCGCTTCTGATTTTGGCTGGCGCAGGCACCGGTAAAACCACCACCATCACCGTGAAGATCGCGTACATGGTGCAGGAACTCGGAATCGACCCCGGACAGATACTTGCCCTCACATTCTCAAGAGCAGCCGCAGCCAACATGCGAGCGCAGGTCGATAAGTTGCTCAACGGGACTTCTGAGGTGCAGATCAGCACGTTTCACTCGTTCTGTGCAGGAGTCATTCGGGCTAATGCGGATAAGTGCGGAGTGCACCAGGACTTCTCGATCCTTGAGGACGTGGATACCGCGGTCATGCTGCACCGGGACGTGGGAGTGGGCACCAGGGATGCGCTGCTGTACACGTCATCAATCTCAAAGGCGAAGGACTTAAACATCACAATCGAGATGCTTGATGAGTTTGCGGGGCAGAAGAAAGAGGAGCTCCTCCCGCTGGAGCCTGATTGTGACCGGTGGGAAGAGATATTCCGCGAGAACGCAACATCAATCAACACATTTCACTTGTTGGATAAGCCCGGGCAGAAGGCGCAAAAAAACGATAAGAAGCGCTGGACAGACTTCAACAACCTGTACCTGGAATATGCCAGGTACCGGGACTTTGTGCAGGCGTGGACAGAGTACGAGAACCGGAAAAGACAGAGAAACGCTCTTGACTACGGCGACCTGAACACAAAAGCCCTGCAATTCCTAAACGCCTACGGTGCCGGGCAGAGCACCGACATGCACAAATACATCATAATCGATGAGTTTCAGGACACCAACTACGTCCAGTTTGAACTGATCAAGCAGCTCTCAGGAAATAACAGGAACGTGACGGTTGTTGCTGACCCCAACCAGACAATATACGCCTTCAGAGGCGCATACACCAATAATATCCAGGCGTTTACAAAATATTTTAATATTCAGCAAGATGACATAGTAGCCCTCCGGGTGAGTTTCAGATCCACAGATAAGATCCTCGATGTATCCCACAAACTTATCATGCACAACTATATGGACGGTGATGCCGATGATGCGGGCACTGCTGGCGATGAGGGGTTATGCGTCCAGCTCAGCAACTTTGAGGGTGCAGAAGGTGAAAACGTCAACATCGCCGAGTGCGTGGATGAAGATGAGGAAGCAAGATACATCGTAGAGCGGATCGAGGCATACCTTGAGAGCGGGATGAACCGATCGGATATCGCGGTGCTCTACCGCACACACGCACAGGGCAGGAAGATCCGCCAGGCACTGGAACAGAAGGGTCACAGCATCCGCGTGAAGGACGACACCGATTTCCTGAAACAACCCGAGATCAAGACCGCACTATCCTACCTGTACGTGCTTGACAACGTTGCACACCCAAAAGCAAGAGGCACCGAAGGCTGGTGGCGACTGTTCCACTATAATCATGCCCTTAACACGGCAGACTCAATCCGCATCGGAGAACACATCAAAAAACACAGGATAACCTTCCCGGATGCGATCTACAACAACCTGGACCATTTGAACCTCTCAACAGAGGGCGTGCAGATCATCCAACAGATGAGGGACCGCATAGACCGCCTGAAAGAAAAACTCGCGCTGAACGTCTCAGATACCGTGCTTGAGATTCTGGACGCATCAGGACTATCACGCCAGTTCACACTTAACAACACCAAGCGGAGCAGAGAAGCCATGATGAACCTGCGAAACCTGCACGAAATGGCTGAACGGTTCGAGGCTACCCACGGCAAGGATCTTGGCGAGTTCATCGCATACCTGGAGATACTGGACGAGATGGGAAAGAATCCAGCCAGCGCAAGGATCATTACGGACGATGCAATAAGCCTCATGACAATCCACGCCTCAAAAGGCATGGAATTCAAGGTGGTCCTCATAGTCACCATGGCTAAAGACAAATTCCCACTATCCAGAGGCGGCGTGGAACCACTGATACCCGTTGAACTAATGGAACACTACCACGACATCTTTGAGCAGGACCACGGTTCAAAAGCGAAATTAGCAGCAGCAATCAGGGAACGAAAACAAAAGATCAAGCTAGAAGAAGAACGCAGGCTCTGCTACGTCGCAATGACCAGAGCAAGAGAACACCTCTGGCTAACACTCGCAACCCAATACAACGGAGGAGAACGACAACCATCCAGGTTCCTTGAAGAGATCGGATACGACAACTGGAGGGCAACAGACACTTCCCGGCTGGACATGCCAAACATCACATACATACATGATGAACAGATCAAATCCATGGAAAACGTGCAAGATAGCGAGCTGGAACAAGAAAAAAGACGCAGGAAACAACTGATCACAGAATCCCTTGACGCAGGCTCAATCGGAGAGAGCCTGGGGCACCTGATGGCATACCATGCGCTCAGAGACGGTGACGGTAGTGGTGGTGGTGGTGATGGCAGTGGTATTGGTATTGGCGGCGGTGGCAACCCAGACAATGAACCAGACTACTTCAAGATCATAACCCACAACCACACAGAACTGAACCCATGCCCCCACGTCAAAGAAATCATCCGAAGAAACAACAACAACACCAGGATGCCAGCACCCACAAAAATCACATTCAGCGTCACATCCATCAACACATACCTCAACTGCCCCAAAATGTACGAACTACAAAACGTGCTGAACATGCCAACCCGAACAATGGAAAACACAACCGGAGCAATGAACCTCGGGAGTTTCGTGCACCGCGTTCTCGAAAAAGCTGTGAAAACAAAGGTCGAAAGCAGAGAACAACTGGACACAGTCGTCTCTGAACTTTCCGGAGAGCCCGAGTGGAAAGACGTCGATCCGGAACGGGTCAAACCAATGATAGACGTCTTCTGGGAACGTAACAAAAACAGCATCCGGAACAACCTGATGGTGGAGCAAAAGTTCACAGTGCCGCTTGGTGGGCACCTCTTCAAGGGGTCCATCGATCGGGTGGATCTGATCCAGGGGGCTGATAACGAAGTTGAGATCATCGATTACAAGACCGGAGGCGAACCAGGACCCAATGAACGCTCACGACAACTCTTATTATACGCACACGGGTTCAAACACCAGCACCCGGAATACACAGTGCGAAAACTAAGCCTGGAACTACTGTCAAAACCAAAACCACGAGTGTACGAACTGAACAATGCCGAATATGTAAGCTCCAGAGTGGCACCGCTGGACACTGGCGTGCTGGAAGAAATGGCGGACACGGCAGAGAAAATTCTTCAGGATTGCCAACACGGGTTTAAGCGAACAGACAATGAGAGCGAATGCGAAGGATGCGGTTACCGACTGTATTGTGGGTGAATCGAGGGAGTAGCCCCCACATAATAAAGTCCCCCCATAGTGGTTTTAGGTACTCCGGGTAGTTACGTGAGAAATCGGATTGCCCACGAACCTCGAACATGAAGATGAGTGGTAACCACTCACCTACCCTGATCAATGATGCTGATAGCGAAAAGTTGTTTGCTTGCTTTTTTTAAGAAGCATTGACCACCGCAGTCTTCCGCAGTCGATTTCACCAAATCATAAGGCAGAACAGCAGTAAAGTTTAGAGTACAAGCGACGCCTCTTGATACTGTTTCAATAGACGTGAGTAGTTACGATGAGTGAACCTATAAATACGCCGGTACCAATCACCAGATACATTCGATAATTCTAAGTGTTTTCATCAACCATACCTTACGAAATGGACGAACATGCAAGAATCGCTCTGGAACGGCAGAACCCGTGGTGGTTCGAAAAAGAGTTCGAGACCGGAATTAACAGGCTGCAATCACACCCCCGGCTCAGGAAATACATGAAAGCCAGAGAGATACTCCTGCTTGTTGGTGCCAGGCGGACAGGGAAATCAACACTGGTCTACCAGATAATAAAAGACCTGCTAACGAGTGGAACGCCACCGGAAGCCATACTATACGTCAATCTCGATGAACCCCTGTTTCAGAGCAGGTCAAAAGACCCGGCACACCTGACCGAGCTAATCGAGAACCATCTGGTGCAGCATAGCCGCCAGATGCACTTTTACATCTTCCTTAACGAAATACAGAGCCAGCATTACTGGGTGCAGGCAGTGAAGACCCTGCACGACGTTAAGAAAAACATAAAGATTGTGCTGACCGGTTCAACATCCACCCTTCTCCAGAGCGAAATAAGCACGAAGCTCTCAGGAAGATACTTTCACATCACAGTCTATCCACTCTCATTTGC
>RXIK01000232.1 GCA_004211975.1 Methanosarcinales archaeon
GGGTTGCAAGATGCTTGAGCGGTATGAGGGGAAACTCTCACGTACCGTTCTTAGACGAGGAGGAGCGGGTAACCGCTTCCTCCTTAGTCTACGGTTATTTTTTCTTACCAGAAAGTACCGAATCGCAATCGGGCGACTAATCACCACACCTGAGCAGTTAACAGCAAACGAGCTTGAACTCAGTGTTGGTTCGGGGGTAATCGCCTCGTTTAAGGCAACCGCAGTCCACCTGATAAAAGCGTGAGGGGATGGAGAGCCATCCGGGCACGGAGTTGTATTGCCATGTGGATGAAAAGTTTAAATATCACTGGATTTTCAGATGGTGCCAGGAGTGAGTCGAGCAAAATTCATGCCGCCCGGTACATGTTCATCTCACGATCTAATGCAATAACTCATCCTCCACTTCTTTGCTAAACTCATAAAGATCTCTCTCGCGTAAATCCTTGATGATCCCTTTAATCTCTTCTATGGAAATTTTCCCTCTTCTTTTATGCCGCAGCAAAAACGTTGGAATTGAAATCGCTTTGAGCATGTTAGTCCTTGCAACCTGTCTTGCACGCTTATCGCTTATCAATATCTCGGCTCCGTGTTCCTCTGCCAGCACCATGCACCCTAACTCACCTTTACCAAGATGGGTTATCTCTTTCGGATCGATAAAGTCAGCACAAATGCTTAAATCCACAGTTTTAACCAGGATATATCGCTCATTGCCCAGGTCATCCTCTGAAAACGATATTCTACATAGAATTTCATCGAAAAAGCCGGTCCATTTCAATTCGTCATATACGGTTTTTGGTATGACCAGTTTCTCTTCACCTGATACATTTAGAATCAATTTAAGCCTTCCGATTTTGAAAAAAGAGCTGAAGAAGTCCGTATCCAACACAATCCTGACTAAATCTCCAATCCTATCAACTCATCTTCCATTTCATCTACTGTTTCAACACCTCGCCTGAGCTTTATCCCCTGTTCCACCAGAATTTCCTTCATTATTTCGATATCAACACCCGCTATCTCCATAGATCTTCCAAGCGATATCTTATCCTTTTCGTACAATGTGCACGCGATAGCTGTACGCAGATCTCTTCTTGCATTCATTAACGTCATTATAGCATCCTCAAGAAACTCTGAAATATCCCTATAATACTCAGTGTCCGGAATGGCTCTCAACTCCATTTCCAATCTTGGGGATGTTATAAAACGTATCTCTTTGCTCTTCATGCCATACCTCCAATAGTTTATTTGATAATAAGCATATATCTGACATTCCGCAGGTCACCATAATTAGTTCACAATTTCTACTGATAGCGTTTTTGGAATATCCATAAAATATTGTTTTTGTGATGTGGTGGCACAGCATACTGAATTTCAACTTGGGC
>RXIK01000233.1 GCA_004211975.1 Methanosarcinales archaeon
TTTCCGGCAGGAGAACCTGACGAATGCATTTCCGTTACGCTGAAGCACAGTAATGTTACCGAGGACACCAATCTGTTCCAGGCTATTTCCGGACGGCATACCAACCGGCGCGAATACAGTAAACATCGGATCCCGGCAGCAGACTTAAAGAAGATCGAATCAGTACCGATGGAAGCGGGAGTCACAGCTCTCGTGATAACTGAGTCCGGTGCCATTGAAGAGATCATTGAACTTGTTAGGGAAGGTAACCGGATACAGATGAATAACGACGCCTTCATGGATGAGATCATTTCATGGATTCGTTTCAGTGATTCGGAAGAGAAGTTGCATCTTGACGGCTTGACATCACGAGCAATGGGAAGGTCTCCTGCGCCAGGATGGCTTGGGCGGATGTTTATGAGGATATTTGTCGGTGCTAAAAGTCAGTCAAAGACAGATGAGAAGAACATACGAAGTTCCCCTGCACTGATGGTTGTAACCTCGGAAAATAATGATAGGAAATCGTGGGTGGATGTGGGGCGGAGCTTTGAGCGCATTGCGTTGACGTTAACTGCATGTAACATTGAGAATGCACATCTCAACCAGCCCTGTGAAGTGCCAGAGCTTAAAGACCAGTTACAGCAACGTCTTGCGCTGGGCGGTTCTCATCCGCAACTGTTGCTTCGGCTGGGTTATGCTAAGCCACTGCCACGCTCGCCAAGGCGACCGTATCAACAGGTTTTAATCTGAATAAAAGAGGGAGAAATGAATATGCGCGCCCCAAAAATAGCTGTGATCGTGGGGGCTGTTATATTTGTCTTGATCACAACTCTAACAATAGGGGATAAAATGATGAGATCAGAATTGGATAAAGACCTCGAAAACTTTTTTCAGATTCTAAAAACATTTCTGGCAATGTTTACACTTCAAATCAGATCAAAGACCTGCCTTTACCGGTTCAGAGGTATTTCACGTATTCACTGAAGGAAAATCAGCCTTATGTGAGTTATGCCAGGTTACAGCACGGTGGAGAATTTAAAGCAAGCAAGAGTTGGGCGTCTATCAATGGAGAAGAATATGTTACTGTGGAAAACCCGGGATTTGTCTGGTCAGGTAAAATCCCGTTATTTTCGGCAAAGGATGCCTATATTAATGGTGCGGGAAATCTTAAAGTCAGAGTAACTGCTCAGGGCACCTAAAAACACTATCGTGTGACTTCTCTATATCCACACTGCTTAACCCGGAACACAACCTGAGCCGAACCTGAAATTTAACCGTAGACTAAGGAGGAAGCGGTTACCCGCTCCTCCTCGTCTAAGAACGGTACGTGAGAGTTTCCCCTCATACCGCTCAAGCATCTTGCAACCCTTTAAGTATCGGGCAACA
>RXIK01000096.1 GCA_004211975.1 Methanosarcinales archaeon
GTTGCGGGGGTGTTTCGCAGATGATCAAATCTCACGCTGTATCAGATAAGACACGAATGGCAAGAGGGGATGGATTCAATAACACCATTCGTGCAATTCACTTATCCGTATCATCCATTATAAATATCATCCTATTACTCACGATAATCTTGCTGTTTCTTCTTGCAGCCGCGCCGCTCACACCGGCTGCGAAGAACGGAACCGAGATCGTTCAGCTTGAGGACGCACGTTTCATCTCGCCGGATCTATGGGTGGCTAATGCGAGCCGGACGTTTGGCGAGCATGATCTTGCTGATATCGCTGAAGGCACATACATGACGATTGGTGGCGAGCCATCAACATTCCATGTGAGCTCACTCCTGCACGGTGGATTTGGCGGCGACTGCCTTGGCTGCCACAAACTCGGCGGGCTTGCGCCACCGGATCTTCAGATTAACGAGACTGCATTTAGCAGTTCGGTTCACGCGGGTCTTAATCATAAGGCTATGTACAATGCGACGATGACAAGCCTTGCTAACCGTGCGTGCTGGGCGTGTCATAGCAACCTGACAAGTGAGGGGGAGGAGCCAACCGATCATCCTGACGAGTACTGGAACCCCCGGCCGTGTGTTGCATGTCACCGGACAGGTAGCTTTGAGGCTCCGGCGATCTACGAGCACTTCTACAAAGGCGGCAGCACGGGGAGCACAGCGGGAATCGCGATCAGGGTGGAGTGCGTTGAATGTCACCTCAACGGAACCGCGGGTCACGAGCAAATCCCGCAGATGTCTGCTGAAGCTGTTACCTCGCACTACGCATCCCGCGACCACCTTCCAGCAACCGATAACTGCTCGATCTGTCATCAGGATAAGGAGGGAGGCGCAGAGTTTGGGAGCGCGTCACAGGTCTTTGCTCACGACAAAGCCGGGTCATGTGATGACTGCCACGGTCAGGTGGAGACGTTTCATGACCGTGAGCTTGTGATTCCCCCGGAGCGTACGTGTGAGGCGTGCCACACGAGCGCGGAGTCCGTTGAGAAATACGGAACCCCTGGACAGATCCGGACACATTATCCGGGCGCGCCTGATGGGAGCGTGGACACAACAATGATCGATGAGACGCTTATCTGCGCAAAGTGTCATAATGTCTCTGGCACGAATGAGGATCTGCACAGCAGAAGTCTCACGCGGCATCTGGATGAGAGCGAGGAGACCGCATACCGTGGCTATTGCTTTGACTGCCATGCCGAGGGCGGCACGTTCCCGTACCAGTCGCAGACCCTGATCAGTAAGCTGAGCCATGGCAAGGCAGCCGACTGCATGGCTGTGAACTGCATCGAGCCATGCCACAACATAACCGGCGTGAGCACGTTTCATGCGCCGACAGATGTTGTGAGCGGCTACTTCGGGCTTGCGCCGGGCGGCGCAGGTGCGGAGTGCATGGACTGCCACCCGCGACACATGCGGCTCGGTGATTTTGGGGAGGACGAGGTCGAGTGCCTGGAATGCCATCCTGGCTACGAGGTAGCGCATTACTCTGATGCGATCGTTGCGGAGGTGAACAAGACCTACACCTGTGCGCTCTGCCACAACGAGAAGGCGGATCAGTACCATAATCTTACTTATGTCTATGGAGACGGCGAGACCGCGGTGGACGAGTCCTGTTACGTCTGTCATGCCCGGGACACGAACTTCACAGAAGTGCAGACGCTGGCTTATGGCACGGGCGAGGTGCGTGGCGGCGTTATGATCACAGGAGCGGTGCAGGATGTGGATGTGGAAGAAGCATTCACATGCACCGAATGCCATAACGTGACTGATACGCCGTTTCATTACAGTCCGTATCCGCTTGGAAGTGCACAGGACCCTGGCTGGGCTAGCTGGACTCCCGGAGAGCGTGTTAAAGACTGCAAGGACTGCCACACTAATTATGGTGATGTGCCGCCGTTTAATGCAACCGACATGAGCAGCACAGGTCACGGGCATGAGGAGGACTGCTACGTCTGCCACGGCGGCAGGGACCCAGTCACCTTCCACACACTCGAGGTCTTTGACGTGACTCCGCACGTCGCAGAGATCTCGGTTGCGCCTGACACCGTTCATGCTGGCGACTCGGTGGTGCTTAGCACAAAGGTTGTGACCGGCTGGAAGATGGAGGTTCGGTACATCGAGTACTTTGTTGATATCATCGGTGAGAATGGCTGCGGAACACCACTTACATTCACGCGCACCACATACTATGGGCAGGCAACCGAGGCTGCCGCCACAATCGATACGACCGGTTGGTCTGAGGGCAGGCACACGATCTTTGTTAAGTCGCTTGACTCCCGCGGCGTATGGGGTGAGCCCGGACTTGTGATGCTGACCGTGACAAAACCGGAAGGCGTAATCGCTGCAATCGTCCACCAGCGGGAGATTATCTTTATGGGCACCATCGCACTCATCGCACTGATCATCGTGCTTCTGTATATAATCCGGTGGAGGGGGCTGAAATGATCATCGGGAGCGTGATGCTGAAGCTGGCTTTCATCTGCGGACTTGTTGCGGTGAGTTTGCTTGCCATGTACGATTCAAAGCGGTTCAAACAAGCACTACCGTTAAAGCCGGATACTGTGATCATAGTTGCAACACGGGCTGCATTCTTCTTTATGAGCATGGCAATGTTCACAATGGTGTGGCATTTCATTGCAGGTGACTACAGCATCATGTATGTGTGGACGTACTGTAACAACGAGATGTCGCTGCCATACAAGATCGCCGCGGTCTTTGCAGGGGAGCAGGGCACGTACCTGCTCTGGGCATGGGCGTCATTCCTCTTTGTCTGGATAGTAATGGAGGAATACCGGTTCAGGAACCCGCTGCACAAGACAACAGCACTCATCGCACTGATAATATCGATCTTCATACTCACACTCTGCATCGTATCAGCGCCGTTCAAGCCGATTCTCGATATGATCGACCACATCCCTGCCGATGGCAACGGGTTAAACCCGGTTTTTATCACGGTATGGATGCTTCTCCACCCGTTTGTCACATTCATCTCTTATGCAGCAACGATCATCCCCGCGTCGGCTGCGATTGCGCATTTGATCACGAGCAGGAATGGCTGGCACAGAATATCAAAACAGTGGGTCAGGGTCTCGTGGTTCTGTCTTTCGATATGCATGGCAACAGGCGGCGCATGGGCGTACAAACTCGTTGGATGGAACGGCTTCTGGAACTGGGACCCGGTGCAGACCGCAACACTTGTTCTGTGGATGCTCCTGACTGCGGCGGTGCACATACTTGCCCGTTACAACGAAGGAAAAGAGTATACGACCTCTGCACCCGTATTCACGATATTTTTGTTCATCACAACCATCTATGTAACGCTGATCACCCGACACGGAATTATTCACTCGCTTCACGACTTTCCAGGCACGGAAACGGTGAAATGGCTGACTATGAGCATACTTGTCCTGTGCAGCATCTCAATCGTGCTTGGCACAATAAAGTTTGTGAGAGTCGCTGTAACGGGCGCCCGGAAAAAATCCATATTTTCGCTGCACAACACCTTCCTTTGCACCGCCCTACTGCTAATATTCATCGCTTTCATAAGCTGCTGGGGCGTGACATACAGTTTCATATCACAGCACATATTCAACACAAAAGTCATAATTCCATCTGAATTCTTCAATGTGTGGTGCTATATTCCGGTGGTGCTGCTAACGATTCTGACCGGCGTGTGCATGATGCACGGCAGAATTAGTGATACGCATCTGAAACACATGGTACTCCTTGTGTCAACCGCAACAATCCTGCTTGCGCTGACACCGAGCCACCCGCTGATTGACCCTGAAAACAAGTTCATTATCTCGTCATCAGTACCTGTTGCGATACTTGGATCGATCTCGGTGTGGTCGTTTCTGCCGCCGTTTCTCTTCGCGTTCACCGCCACCCTCAGCAAGCTTCTTAAGGACCTCAGGAGGTTGCAAGGGCGAATGTGGGTAAGAGCAATTGGGATTAACATGGTTCACATCGGTTTTGTGTTGATCGTGCTTGGCGCAATCATCACCACATCCTTTGACCACGAGGCAAGCATCATATACCAAATCGATGAACTTGGCGAAAAGATCGATGTTGAACGTGGCTGGACCGTGGAACCAACAAAATTTGACGCGATTCAAAATCCCGACGGCACATGGACACAGGTCGCACATCTAACATTATATAAGGACGATGAGTTCTATAGCACCGGCATAACCGGATTTACGAAGACAAACCAGTACGGGGACATCCACAACCCGCTGATCGACCGCAGTATCCGGCGTGATGTGTACATACAGTTCCAGGGAACCCGTTCTCACATATCCGCCGAAGCTGTGGTGCTACCGCTATCCATCAAGATCGTACCGTGGGTATCCCTGCTCTGGGCAGGCTGCATCACAATGATCACCGGAATCTACTGCATCATCATATCAATATATCTATTGGTAGTGAAAAAAAGAGAGATCGCGGCAGAACTAATGAGACGGTGACACAAAAAATGGCTATGCGACTGCTTCCATCATTGCGCGAAAAGAAGCGCTATCTTGCCTTTAAGATCATCTCAGAAGGCACAGTATCAAGACGTGATTTCGTCGACGAACTCGCCCGGTCAGCCTCATCACTACTTGGAGACCAGGGTAGTAGCAAGTGCGGCCTAAAAGTCCTCTCGTTTGACCGGGAAGGCGGGATTATCAAGTGTGAACGCACGAAGACTGCGCATACGCGGGCTGTGCTTGCAACCATAAACCGGGTGGGAGGCGTGCGTGTTGCGGTTCATGTAATCGGAAGTTCCGGCTCAGTCAAAGGAGCCGGACGGTTCGCCGAGACGGGCGGGGCATGATTTTCGTGCATGCTCACCATGTTACGGGGGTTCTCGGATTTTAATCACGCGATCACACAGATTTTCACGAGATTTCTGTGTCACTCTCGTGAGTATTGCTCTGATGTTGAGCACGCCCTGATTTTTGGGTGAAGTCTTGATCAGTAGTAACTACTCAGGTACCTAAAACCACTATCAAGGGACTTCGCTATGCAGGAACCATCCGGGATGTAGTGAATGCTATAACCAAACAGGGAATTTAACCGCAGAGTGCGCAGAGGGACGCGGAGGGGAAATAAACGGTTAAACACTCTGCGTTCCTCTGCGCCCTCCGCGGTTATTTTTTCTTACCAGAAAGTACCGAATCGCAAT
>RXIK01000030.1 GCA_004211975.1 Methanosarcinales archaeon
ACAATTCGTCCTTTTTGGTCCCTTACAGTCTCCTGAACGATCGTCACAGGAGGCTCGCAATTGTTGAATGCTATGTTGTCTATGAACCGGAGTACAGGGTCCGTTTCATCACCAAGACCTGTTATCTCTCGCTCATCGTTCACCCCAAAGATCATCTGTCCCCCGTCCGTATTGGCAAATGCGATGATTGATGCGGCTAAATCATCGGTATGAATAAGGCGTTCCTTAAACTCAGTGTGGAGGTCTTCACCTTTGTTGATGCGGGTGATGAGTTCTGTGGGTTTCATGGTGAGATTCCTCTGGCAGGTTGTACTCTTAGATGGGTATGTGCTAAAGGGTTTTGATGATGGGGGGGTTGTCGCGTGTCAGATCAGCTTGATTTTTGCTCTATAGCTTCTAACGCACGGGCAGCGGCATCTCTGACACTTTCGTCGCTGTCGTCTCAGCGGATCTCGATTGCTCTTGGGATGTTGATCCTGACAAGTGTACCGGCAACATGTAGGTGCACAGCCTCACATCCACCCTCAAACATCCAGGTTCGGGGGCTTTCCTCACACGGCTTCTCGATAAACACCCTTCTTGGCTCGGACGGCGTCACCCGATCAGGATTGTGAAGGTGCGGTCTGTCGCAATCACCCTTGATTCGTGATTGTTGCAGTGTTCCGCGTCTTGGGTGGTCCCTCTGACAGAAACACCGAAAGCAACGTGACGCGGTGTTATAATCTCTCATAAAAACAAATATTCTTCTCTGAATCATCAAAACATACTCTGAATCTATTAAATACACCTGTTCTGCTAAACAAATTGGATTTAACCGTGAACTCATCAGAGAACAGTACGTTTCATGGAACTTTGTATTGCCAACAGAAACTAAAAATTCATTGATACAAGCGCGGATGTGTCCACCCACACCTGCCGAAAAATATCATCTTCCCGTTACGCTAGTCAAGACCCCTGTAATCGGCGATCTCTGCATTGAATATGCTAAATCCATCGCCAGAATCCACGTATGCCCTCGCCAAGAACGTTTTTTCTCTGGTTTCCAATTAAATTGGTATAATTGGATAGAATTTGCCGGCAATCTCTTCGTAATCAAAGATCAGAGGCTTGAACGTGTCTAACCACGCACAAGCAATCATCATACGCTTAGGGATTCACACCGCCGGATTCGGAGGCTTCCCGTGCGTGCGCCCCTGTGGACCGCCGTCCAGGCTATGTGACCTCAATCACCACGTTCCTCCGGCTCAAGCGAAGCAAAGTACTCCAGCAGCAGCCTGTGCATGAAGATGTATCCGCCGCCCACCTTGCGCAGGAGGACGTGCTCGGCAGCGTAGTCGAGGAAGCGGACGTAATTTAGTGGCGCAGAGCCGTTTCGCCAGAGCATGATGCGCAGGATGTAATGCTGGATGCAGGCGCGACCGCCATAATTCAGCCAGATGGGAAATCCGAAAACGAGCCCTAACAACAACCCAATGAGCAACATGACGGGCAGCATGGCGAGTAGTAGCCATAGCCCCTCCACCCTTACATTCAGTGCGAGGAATATCCACAGGAATGACCCTATGAGCAACCCGAGAAGTAGCCAAGCATATACTGCATTATGCGCCGATCGGCGCATCCCTTCATTTGGAGCCACGCTGGTAACTATCTCACCCTTGATCAGACCGGCGAATACAGCGACTATCAGCACCAAAGGCAGCACCAGAGTTAACATTGCTCGCAGATCAAAATTGATTATGGATAGCCGACAAGCAAGCAAGACGAGTAGCCCCAGAACCACCGCCTTAGTTATCATTGCGGGCCATGAGAAACGCAACGTCTCAACAGGTCGTATAACACCATCGTAGCTGAACAAGACGTCCAACAGTCCAAAAAGTATCCCAAAAATCACCCCAAAAATCGCCCCAGCAAACAGCCCGACAAACAGCCAAATCAGCGTGAATTGTCCGCTTAATGTCCCAACGGCCACTACGAATAGTCCTATGAGCAACCCCACGAGCGCTCCAGCCGTGACCGCGACACCTCCTGCCATGATCCACCACTGTACCCGCGTTGTCAGCCAGTCCGACTGCATCCGCTCGATCAAGAAGACTGACTGTCCGTACTGTAACATTCTCTTGGCAAGCCATGAGAGCCAATGAAGGGTCTCTTCTTTGGAAAAACATTCATCATTATTTTTCCGGTCCGGTATGGAATCAGTCTCTGGATAGTCGGGAAGTGTCCGCTGTGTGCGGGGTTTGAACATGCGTTCAACATAGTTATCGAAGATGTGTTTGCGGCGAGCATCAACCGTTTCCAGCGGCTGCAGGTCGTGAACCGACATCCCCTGGTATGCAAGCGTCATGATGCTCAACATCAGGGGTGTTCGGGCGAGTTCGTACAGTACCGGATCATCGGTCAGTGCCGAACGAAGACCGGCGAGTTCCTGACCCATCCGATCGAGGTATTCATCAACTTGCTCCTCTGTGAGTGGCTGCAAGGAGATTGCGCCCTTAAGATCAAGGCGGGTTTCCAGAGTTTCATACTCCTCACTGCGACAACAGACCACAAGCGGTGTCAGTCCATGCTCATGGCGAAAGTCATTGATCGCACAAACACACGACTCGCGACGCTCAAAAACCTCGTCCAGTCCATCGAGCAGGAGAAGCAGATCATCGTTTTCGATCCAATCACCGGCAATTTTCTTTGGGATGTAGTACTTGGTCTTGAGTTCATCAACCAGCCAATCAGCGATCGACTGCTTGGCGTCCGTCCACGAGGAGAGGTTGAACACTACCGGAATTCGGCGATTGGGGTCTTCCTCTGCGCGATCGATGGTGTCACGAGCTAATTCTATGAGCAGGGTCGTTTTACCAGACCCGGGTTCACCCAGGATGAGTAGGGTCTGCCCCATCTCATCGAAAACATCTATAACTTTCGTGCCCGGTGGCAGCTGGCGGTTGGGATGCCCGGGTCTTTGCAGTTCCATTCCCTGCCCGTTCAAAACGGCGTCCCGGCGTTCCTCCAAGCCGAGTTCGATCAGCACTTCATCCGGCAGGGACTGTTCCAGCACACCCCTAACCAGTTTGAGCATACCTTGCCGTTTGCGCTCTTCGCGGGCAGATTTTGTTTTTTCGGAGGTGAGAATGCTTATGTGGACATCACTAACAAAAAATGAAACTATAAAGGCAGCCGTTCCAGTTAGAACGGCAATTAAAGGTTCCCACCCGGGTTCGAAGTAGAACCAAGCAATAGACGCAATCCAAGATATGACTGCAATGGCACGCAATATGGATCGCCATGATATCGAGAGCATTGTTTCACCTTACGACTATAATTGTCTCGGGTCAACTATTATTATTAACTCTGCATTTCATGACTGGATATCACCCCCCCACTCGTTTAACTGCAGATATATCGCGTACCATCCCATCCGATCATATGCACCCGCACAGCCTCACATCACCCTTACACATCCAGGTTATCCATCTCTCGTGCAGGCTTCTCGATAAACTACCGTCTCGGCTCGGGCAGCATCCCCCCTCAGTATCGTGAACATGCACTCATCCGCAATTGCCCTTAATTCTCACCTGTTGCATTGTTCCGCGTCTCAGGATCCATTGTAGTCTCCCGGAGCTGCGACGGGTTCATCTCAATGAGACCAATGTATCGCTGCACCGTGACGCCAGTATCCTTTATTCCTCCTCGTATCGCGTCCAGTTCTTCGTCTGTAAATGCTATATCGCCTGATCTTCCCTTTTTTGACCTGATCGAGTGGCGGCTGCGCGATGTAGATATATCCTGCCTCGATCAATTTAGGCATGATGAAATCCAAACACCGCCGTTGTTTCGTTCTCCAAAAACCCGTTTATTTGTAATGCATGACACAACAGTACTGTGGATATCAGAGTTCGAGACGGGTCTCATGCGATACGGCGTTCTTCTCTTAATTTCCCACTCGCCCTGATACATTCATCAATCCAGTTTTTCAGAAGGACGTTTGAACTGACACCTTCTTTAAGCGCTATCTCTCGCACAGACCTCACACGATCCTCACCCAGAGGAAGAACCAGAACGCCTTTATCCTGCCCGAATGTGATCTGTACCTCATCGTCTTTCATATCTTCGAAATATTCTGCTGAATCATGAGTATCCCAGAATTCCTGCATCTCCCGTTCCGTCCTGAATCTTGGAATTTTTGCCATCATTGTACTATCGCCTCTTAAGATATAATCTTCTTTCACGTTTTGTCATATCCCTCGCAGTGATTATCCGAGCAACTCCCTTCTCGAGATACAGATATACGATAAATAGATATCGCCCACTGCTCGTTTGACCGTAAACATATCGCGTACCATCCCTCCCAATCCTGAAATATGGATCGCCGATAAACACCTCTTCTGCCTCGGATCTTGTTACGTCATGCCGCCACAGGACGTGTCTTTAATTCACTTCGTCCCATTGAAATTCTTTTATTCGAATCAAAAAGTTAATCGCCTCCCGATCCTGTGCACCCTCGCTATCTGCACCGGCACGTGCAGTAGCACTCAAACATCCGGATTCTCAACCTCTCGTGCATGCTTATCGATGAACTGCCGTCTCAGTTCGGGCAGCATCCCCCATCAGTATCGTGAACATGTGATCAGTCGCAATCGCATCCTTGATTCTCGCCTGTTGCATTGTTCCGCGTCTCAGGATCCCTCGTAGTCTCCCGGAGTTGTGATGGGTTCATCTCACCGGGACCTTGTACCGCTGCACAGTGATGCCGTCTTTCCTGATCTCCGTCCGTATCGCGTCCTGTTCCTCATCTGTAAACGCATACCACTTGACCTAATAGAGTGGCGGCTGCGCCCAAAAGCAGCCCTGATCTGCCCAATTAAGACGGAATATACTGATTATATAAACTTAGAAAAATATAAAGATGGGCTGTGTATGATTAGCCCATCTGTGCCTTGAGTTTTTCTACCAGTTCTTGTTTGATCACAGCGCTTCGGTCGCCGCCACAGACCATGCCTCGGATGCCTATGATATCCGGGTTGATGCGTTTTACCATCTCCAGGTCCTCAAACCTGATGGCGCCTGCAAGTGCGGTTTGCAGATTGAGATCGCGTGCGGTATCTACAAATCGGGTTAATTCATCTTCGCTCATGAACTCGAACGCAGACCGTCCGTCTTTGATGCCGGTATCAATCATCACTACATCAACGCCAACTTTTGCGCCAACCTCCGGAAGTAAAAGTGGCGAAATTGAATTTATGCGTCTGTGATCAGCATAAGCAGCTGCTACTGCCATTTTATTTGGATCACATGACTTCACTGACTGAACGACCTTTGATAGTAAGTCTTCTGCCTGTTCCACGGTTTGGATGTCGTACAATCCGACTTTGACGTAATCGGCACCTGCTGTTGCTGCGCCGAGTGCGGCGAGTGATGCGGTACCTGGTTTGTAATTAAAATCGCCGATTGTTGCGCTGACCGGTTTTTTCGATTCGATTGCCTCGATGACTGCGCTGATTACCCATGGGAAATTCGCGCCAAGTGATCCTTCCTTCGGATTTTTCACATCGATGATATCTGCGCCGCCAGAGAATGCGGCTTTTGCCTCGTCTGTGTTGATTGGACTGACTAACAGTTCCATAATATGCCTCCGTTTCTGCACCGTTTGCCGTTTGCACCGTGCAGATGTGTAAGTATGGTTTTGATCACTGTTTCTGTATGTATTTAATAGTGTCGATGAGGTCAACCATTCTACCTTGAATAACCGCGGGTCTTTGGTGTTTTGTGTTGTGGTGACCGACACTTATAGGGGGGGTTGCTCATTTACCCGGTGTCGTTATACTTTAGTTTTAGTTGTTTATCGGGGGTTTTATTGGGTTATGTCAGTTTTTATCATGAGTTAGCACGGATGGATGGATGGATGGCAGGGATCTGATTTTGGTTTAGCATGCGTGAAATTCGTTTATTCGTGGAATTTGTGATCTTTAAGCACTTAATATCACCGTACCATAGTTGAGACTCTTTATTATTTTCTGGTTACCGGGGGTTGTCTTGTGTAAGCACAACTGATAAAGTTGAGCGCTATCGATCTGAAAAGTTATTTATATCGTTAATCTGTGAAATCAGTGTTAATCTGTGGCTAAAAGTTTTATTTGCCACAGATTAGCACTGATTCCACTGATTTCGGAAGTCATATCATGTCACTGTTTGCGGGATTGGCATCATGTTGTTCGATCGAGCAGAATAAATTAAAAAGTATCCCATTGTTCATCTATGAGACACTTGCACTCGTGAATTGCGGGGAGTCAGAATCGCATTAGCTAAAACTGGTGGGTGGGTGGGGGTGGCGCGAGGTGGCTAACCTTTAAATTGGTATGGGACCATACGGTCTCATGGAACGTGAGGCATGTATTATTTGTCATGGCGAACTGGATTCGACGCATTATGAGGGCTACAATATTTGCACAGAGTGTTTTGACCTGATGGAGGATCTGATGAGTGAATATTTCCTCAAAACGATCACGCGTAGTGAATCTGGCGCAGCTGATATGTATTCGAAGTATTTGAAAGATAGCATTGAATACATGACAGATTATAAAAAGATTCGTGAGAAATCAAAGAGATATTTCAAGGATGTCAAAGACCGGGTCGAAACCGCAATAGAGACAGAATCTATCGAATCACAGCAGCGATATCTCGGGCGGCTACTCTCAGTTCTCCACTGGCTGGATGACAACCCAACATTTTATAATTATTATTTTAGAGAATATTATTCGTGTCCAACCTGCGGAGCATCAATCTTTGAGCACTACAACAAGCAAATGGTTGGTGACTGGCTCATGATCACCTGTTCAAAATGCGACACCGTGATCAAAAAGTACTTCCTGCCAAAGCAAATATGATCGTGACATGATAATCAATGCTCGAGGAATACGATTTTGATCTGAGCCATGTCACAAGCCTAATTAAGGAAAAACACGCGAAAGTCGTGGGACTTCAGTTTCCCGATGGTTTCAGACGAGAAGCACTCAGAATATCAGGGGAAATCAGTCAGAACACCGGTGTGAGGTGCGTGATATCTGCAAATTCCTGCTTCGGCGCATGTGATGTTGATACCGGGCTTCTTAAATCAGCAGATATCATGTTTCAGTTCGGACACGCCGAGATCCCGAACATAACCGTGGCAGATACACATTTTATTGAGGCGCGATCACTAACCCCGGTTCTTCCAGTGATAAAACAGGCGATCAGCGAGATCCCGGATCACATCGGGCTTATCTCAACCGCACAGTTCGTGCACACACTTACCGATGTGCAAAAATATCTTGCAGATCACGGCATAACCGGCGTCATCCACCATGGCGACAAACGCATCGCATACCCCGGGCTTGTTCTCGGATGCAACTTTTCTGCTGCTGCGCCCAACTGCGATGAGTATCTGTACATTGGCACAGGCGACTTTCACGCTCTCGGAGTTGCGCTCGCAACCAAAAAACCCGTTCGGATCGTGGATCCTGTGATCGAAGAAGTCCGGATGCCGGATGTTGATCGAATGCTCCGGAAGCGATGTGCTGCGATCGAACGATCGCTTGACGCGCAGGCAATCGGTGTGATTGTGTCCACAAAGATCGGGCAGTGCCGGAAGGAGCTTGCCTTTGATCTGTGCGCCATGGCAGAAGCACATGGGATGAACGCGCATATCCTGATGATGGACCTGGTCACGCCGGATGCGTTGCGCGCGTTTAATCTTGATGCTTTTGTCAATACCGCATGCCCGCGGATCGCAACCGATGGTTCTGCGGGCTTTCCCGCACCGATGCTGACCCCGGTTGAATTCGAGGTCGTGATTGGCGAGCGGAGATGGAATGATATGGTGTTTGACGAGATCTAGATATCGTGATAATTCAGGTGGCGCCCACAACCCGCCTGAACTCATCATCCCGCCCAAGCGGCATTGTTGCATCAACACCGATCTTTGTGGTCGTACCGTCCGGGGCACAGACCGGATCAAGTGAACTTCCCCGCACATTCGTAATCAACAGAATATCCCGGTCACCAAGCACTCTTGTTGCAATTGCAAACTCGACATCGTTCGGATCGTAGAGGTCTATGTCAGGATCGACCACTACCACGTTCTTAAGGCTCGGGTGCGCGGCAAACGCAGCGAGAATTGCGTTTTTCGCATCACCCTCGGTCCGTTTCTCGATCTGCACCACCGAATTAAAGTAGCAGCAGCCGCCTTTTGTCAGAACAACATTTTTCACGTCAGCAACCCCGCTCACTGCACGAAATATCACGGGTTCATACGGAATCCCCATAAGAAGTTTGTGTTCGTCTCCAGATGGTATAATTGCGTGGTATATCGGGTTTTTCCTGTGGATCACGTTTGTAAGCTTGATCACGGGTTCGCTTCGCACCCTATCATACGTTCCAGTGATGTCAACAAACGGACCCTCCGGCGCAGTCTCAGCTCCAATGTATCCCTCAAGCACGATCTCGCAGTGTGGCACTTTGATCCCGTTCTCACACTCAAAGACCTCAAGCGGCTCCCCAAGAAGCGCGGATGCATACAAAAACTCCATACCCTCAGGAACGCGTGTAGAGACTGCAAAGAGGACGGTGGGATCAAGTCCAATCGCTATTGCAACCGGAAGTGTCTCTCCACGATCAAGTGCTTTTTTGTGCAGGAGATATGTGTGCCGCGGGGCAACAAGTCTTACTGCAAGTTTATCCTTTCCAATAACCATCAGGCGGTGGATGGATGCGTTCGTCACCCCGTCCACCTCGGTTATGACAACGCCTGCCGTGATGTACGGCGCAGGATCGTCTTTGAAATAGGTGATGACCGGTAGTTTCGTAAGATCAGGTTTTTCTGAAATTGTTTTTGTTGGAGAATCACTCACAAGTTGCACCTCACCAGATTCCCCCGTCATCCCGGCAGATGCAAGATATTTTGCCAGATCGTCTCGCTTAACATGTAACGCGCTGCAGAGGGCATCTCTGGACGAGAGAATATTCACAGCAACCCGGTGACTGTTTATATCGTGGAAAAACGCTGGTTTCCCATCTCCGGCAATCCTCATAAGATCCTGTTTTTGGGATACTGGCGTCTTGATCTCGGTCAGCAGGTTATCGGTTTTTAACTGATCTATAAAACTTCTGAATGACATGGTTCCACCTGAGATTCTTCACATATTCATCTTGCCTTCATTCACTTAATTTTACTGTACCAGTGCTTCTTCCCATCGAGAAATCTGTTGGTTCCCTGTTTCTTGATCTTTCTGAGATTTTTCAGGTGTGCATCCCCGTGAATCGGCTTTAAAAAGTCCAGTTTATAACCCCCCCTCCGGTTTTATCTATGGCACAAAACCCCTCTTCAGTCTTCATAAAAACATGGGGTATCCCGGGGGTTGCCATTCCCGCGTTCCGCATGCCACGCGCACTGCAAGCCGTTTTCCACTGCTATGTGTTTTTGCGCCTTATCTTCGAGCGCGTTTTCTGCTGCGAGGCTCGGGTGGTTTGGTTGTGAACAGCCTGTACTTGACCGTGCCAATCAGCTCGTTCTCGATCTGGCGCGCAAAAACAGCTTCGGGTTTGTGCAGCCCCTTCACACGCGTGGTTAAGTCCTCAAAACTGGTGAATTTACCTTTTTTACGCTCATCAAGTATTGTCCACATCAGTTTCTTCCCTATGCCCGGAAGCAACTCAAGCATGTGCTGTCTGGTTGATATAGGATATGCTTCGTTAATAAACCCGATGAAGTCAGTCTCATCTTGCACGGTGATCTGTTCGAGCACGTAATGAAGTTCGGTCTTTGCACCATTTGTCAGGGAATCATATTCCAGCCTGCGCTTCACGTGGTCGATCTCGTCGCGCTGTGTGCCCCCAATATACACACGTTCGCCAATCTGTGGCACAACCCCTTCTTTTGGAACCAGTTCCATTAGAACACAGTACTTCTCGCCTATCGCATGAATCGACGGTTTTTTCTGGTACACCGGTCTGGAATCATTTGGATCGCCGTAGGGGAGGTAATCCAGCACCCATGCGTACTCCTCCTTTCCAGATACCTTCTCACTAAGTGGCATTAGATCACCCTCTTGGTTTTTCGATTTATGCTGAATCAGCTATTATATCCAGCATCTGATCAAGGTCTTCGGTAGTGAGCACAAACCGTTCCTTAGCATAGATACTGCGGAGTTCGTCTCGTGTGTTAGGAATAATGTCTGCGATTCGGATTGCAATCTCCGGCTTCATTTTCTCCAGATTCAGCAAATTGTTCGTGAGATCTCGTGATTTTCCAGCATCCATCTTTGCAAAAGCATCAACATGACGGATCGCTTTTTTGAGTTCGTACCCCAGTTCCTCTTCGGATCGCTCTTCCTTAACACGATCCAGCGTCTCTTTTGCTTCTGATACTGTTAACCACTCTTCACTGAGGACCTTCTTTACAATCATGAGGGATCTCCCTTGTTAGTTTAACGCTTCACTGCTGCAGGCTCAAGTGTTGTGGATGTACGATTACTTCCTTCATGGCTCTACCATCTCTAACACTCAGAATGTATGCGCGACCTCGTTGTGCCACGACCTTGCCGGTGCGCCCGTGGAACTTGGGATTTGGCAGCCCTTTGTGCACGCTTGGATCGATGACGATGTGAACTGAATCTCCAGTCTTAAATTCAACGATTGCCTTGCTAATTGCCGATAATCCTCTTTCTCTCGAAGATTTCTTTAATTTGTACCGGGTTTTTCTTCGCTCGCCGTGTGATTTTGCCATGTTCGTAACCATACTGGCTCAATGGATTTAAGTGTTACGCAGAAAAGCATATAAGCATCCGAACGCAATTGTGAAATGTTGATTTTATATCATGAATCAAAACAAGGATGTGATAGTAGATGAGAAGTAAATCTTGTAATACTCTTTTGGCAGTCATAATATTGATTACATTGACCGCTGCGGTGACTTATGGTGCAGAGGTCGAGACTCAGTTTGCATCATTAACACTTACAGCAGACACCGTCAACTGTGCAGACTGCCATAAGGAGAATCCTCACATCATCCACAAGCAGAAGATGGATGCTGGGAGGGTGACTTGTGAGGCGTGCCACGGTGCGGCATTCGAGATCGGCATACCAGAGTGCCTTAAATGCCACTCAGGTCCGATACACGAGGTGCATATTGGCAGGGTTCAGACAGAGGATTGTACATTCTGCCACGAGGATCTTGAGGCTGTGCATTACACTGTTTTTGGAGGTAAGGAACTTGTGTGCGCACACTGCCACGGAGAGATCGTTGCAGTACACGGCGAGGGCATGGACAGTTGCGTGAAATGTCACAAGACTGCGCCTGATATTGTTAAGCCAGTGAAATCAGGAGACATGGCGATCACATGTCAGGTTTGCCACGTATATGACGATGCTGCAACAATACATGGAGATCTTGATGATCCAACCGGTTGCTACAAGTGCCACAGAACCACTCCAAACGCAACGGTTGCTGAAATCCCGCACAATCTGCATCTGCCAATTGGTGTGACATGTGAGATGTGCCATATTCCATCAGGCAACCAGATAATCATTCCGCCGTGCAGCAACTGCCATGATGCAGTGGGTATACACATGCTCTCAGAGATCGGGATCAGTGCTAACTCGCCGGAGTGTTCGGTTTGTCATGGACAATCCCCTGATAAGGTGGTGAAGGAGACGCCGACGGTTGCAGAAGCAACACCGGTCGACGAAAAGCCGCCTGAAGTGGAGCACACACCTGCTGCTGGCGAAACACCCGGTTTCGGAGGGTTGCTTGCAGTGACGATGTTAACGTTGACTGCGATGTACGCTATGTACAGGAGACGAGGATAGGTAGAATTAGATAAGTAGGCTTTCCGCCTACTTACCGTTTTATTTTTTAGCAGCTACAACTATGAATATTTACGATCTTATTATTGTTGGAGGCGGTCCGGCAGGAGTCACCGCAGGAATATATGCTCAAAGGGCGCGTCTGAAGACCATACTCCTGGAAAAGCTCGGTGTCGGAGGACAGATTATACTCTCAGACCTCGTTGAAAATTATCCTGGGTTTCAGGAGATCAGCGGGTTTGACTTGATGCAAAAGTTCGAGGCACAGGCAAAAACACTTGGTCTCACGATCGACGACTGTGAAGTGACCAGGGTAACAGACAAAGGCGAGCATAAAATAGTGAAAACCCCTGATCACGATTACATGGCAAAATCAGTCATCATCGCATCAGGTTCAAAGTCACGACGTCTCGGGGTAAAAGGTGAGGAAGCACTGATTGGAAAAGGCGTATCCTTCTGCGCAACCTGCGACGGCTTCTTTTTCAGGGGCAAAGATATCGTGCTGGTAGGCGGCGGAAATTCAGCGATAACCGAGGCGCTATACCTGGCGAAAATTGTGAACAAGGTCTATGTCGTTCACAGAAGATCAGAACTCCGGGCAGAGAAGATTTTACAGGAAAGAGCGCTTGAAAACCCGGTGATCGAGTTTGTCTGGGACTCCGTGGTCGAAGAGATCATCGGGAACAATGTCGTTACAGGCGTAGTGCTCCGAAACGTCAAGACCAAAGAGCGCTCAGAACTTGCAGTCGGCGGCGTTTTTGTGTACGTGGGCATCACGCCAAACACCGAGTTCATAGATCTTGAGAAAGACGAAAACGGCTTCATTCACACCGACCGAAGCCTTGCAACCTCGATTCCAGGCATCTTTGCAGTGGGCGATTGCAGGCAAACAGAACTTCGGCAGGTCGCAACCGCAGTAGGTGATGGTGCGCTGGCGGTGACCTCGGTAGAGCGGTATCTTGGTTAATCGTTTTGCAATTAGCGCTCACCGAATAATAAAATAGCAAAGAACCACAATATTACACCGATTTTCACAAGATTTCTGTGTTAATCCCGTGTAATCTTGTGTCATCTTGTGGTTTTATATGTGGATATCCACACAATACTTAAGCACTACCAATGTTATGGCTCTTTGGTAAATTCGCGAGTGCAAACATCTCGTAGATAAATTGTGTCTGTGATGTGTTGGGGACGTGGAGATCACGAATAAATGAGTTTTATGAATGCTAAACCGGAATAAATTTGTGGAGTTCAGCTAAACGTATTAATTCATGATAAAAACTGATATAACCAGATAGAATTCCCGGTAAACTCCTGGAACTAAAGTATAACGATTTGGACAAATGAGCATTCTCGTTACAAGCATTGGTCACTGCAACGCGAGATACCAGAGACCTGTGCGACAAGAAGCTACATCACAAATTGCCGTGTGACAAGAAGTTGCATCACGAATTGCCGTTGTGGCTACCCTTTCTATTTGGGGTAATCCTACTGTGAAATGCGCGGATGGTAACGCCCGCGCATTATGCCCGCAGGACAACGTGGGACAATCTGAAAGTCCAGTTTGGATCAACTGCCAGGATAAAACGCTATGAAGAGCATAACGCGAACCATTGTAAGAGTCGTGAGTGATGATAAGCGAAATTGGACTGATACGCTTAGACCAAAAGGTATGGAATTGGATTATAATGACTGGCAATGCATTATAAGGAATGGACAAGTGGTTCCCGGCTTATAGATGGCTTCTAAGGCGTTCATAAATATTCGTGATGTGGAATCTTGGTAAGCCCTATATGCTCCCGAAATATTCGGGTAGGAACTCCGTAAGGGGCGACGATGGCATAGAGGGCAGAGGAATCGGTAAAAAGCGAATGTCAATCTGTAATGGAGTGAATAGAGGCTCGAAATTTGCCTTAACCCGAAAGGGTGCTAACTTACCGGAGGTGTTTCGCTGTATGAACGGAGGCAAACCTACGAATGTGAGATACTCAATTACGCCTAAAACAGGCGAGAGGCTTACAAACACTCGTATGAATGTTAATGGGCTGCAAACCGGAATTACAAAGGCGGTGATCGAATGAGAGCTGCTGCCCGATACTTAAAGGGTTGCGAGATACTTGAGCCGTATGCGGTGAAAGTCGCACGTACGGTTCTTAGACGAGGAGGCGCGAGTAATCGTTTCCTCCTTAGTCTACCGGTTGAACAACATTGTCAATCCTGCAAACAGTGGCACGATTGGATTGGCGGAATCTGTGTTAATCTGTGGATAGAAGCTTTTATTAGCCGTAGATCTAACCGGCGGACCTTGATTAAATGTTATTTGCCCATGAGCGAGGTTTATTCAAGAGATTTCATACGGTATTTTGACTCATTCAGTTGCACCACCGACGAGGATATGACCTCAATACCACCTAGTGCGACAGTCCCGGAGTTTCGGAATGTTTAAGTATCATTATCCACACGACTACATATATTGGTTCTGAAGATGCTGAGATATAGGGGCGAGCATTTTTGCGATGAAACTCCTTGCATTAGGGGGGGCTTTTATGTTATATGCTACTTTTGCGAGTTGTTAGTATAGATGTATATATATATATATATAATCGATCATGTAAAAAGCACATAATCACTTCTGACGCCCCGGCACCAACAGAAACCCGCGCTACCACACAGTCGGCGCGAGTAGAATGATGGACCACAAACACCCACCACGGGCGATATCCATCAATATTTCCGCCATTCGCACAGCTCGCCTCTGCACAAAGCTTTGCGGCGAAGCTAACACTGCAGGATTTGTCTCAGATGATAATCTCGGTAATGTATATTCAAAACAGGATGTGTATTAATAATGATCAGCCATATTGATGAAACCTTGGAAGAATTACTTCGCAAAAAAGTTCCGCTTTCATCTGAACATTACGATATCAGTTTTGATATCCCAACCAAGGATTGGGCAAGCAAGATATCCGCAAGCAAACCAACGATAAACCTGTATCTGTACGATATTAAGGAGAATCGAGAGCTAAGAACAAATGAGTGGCAGGTGAAACAGAATCTCAACGGAACGGCAGATCAGAAGAAGCCTCCGGTGAGGATTGATCTATCATATATTATCACCGCATGGAGTCCGGCTGACCCTTCGCCCGCAACCACGCCAGCTATAGATGAACATCATCTACTGAGCATGATACTCAAAACCCTCTTTGAGTATCCATTTATTCCATCAGATGTGTTTCTGGGAGATCTGGCAACAATCGACCCCCTGCCGGAGATCCCTGCCATAGTGACACAGCCAGATGGATTTAAGGATCAGGGGCAGGGGCAATTCTGGAATGCAGTAGACCAGTTCTGGAAGCCAAGCATTCAATACGTAGTCACCATGCCTCTTGATCTGCAAAAGAAGATCACAGACACCATGGTCACCATGGTCACCACAATCCGGACAATCTGGATATCAGGGCATGGCAGTCCGAAAACCATCATACGGTTGGGTGGAATTGTTACAAATGACGCAGATCCCCCCGCGCCAATAATCGGCGCGGAGGTCACCCTGGTAGATCTGAATCGTGCGCCGGTTGGAAAAACATTCAGCGACTCAGAAGGGAAATTCACTTCCGAAAGACTTAGTGAAGGAGAATACACCATTAAAGTTAGTGCACCTGGCTATATAGGAATAGAAAAGGAGTTAGGTGATATAACCTTAGTAAAAACCGAAGATTTAATCATTAGACTCAAGTCCACCTGAATGGTTCATTTCTTATCTTTGATGGACGATTCTTTCATAAGATCAGCATCAAATGATCGTCTTTGTTGTTACAATATTGCTGGTCACCGACTAAATAATGCCTAATTAGCAGACAAATCCAACTATCGAAAAGTTTAAATAGTAACATCTACTTTATAGACGCGCGTTGGTTTTGATGGATTCTGAGACACAGGAGTGAGCAATTGTGCGATGAAACTCCTGGGCAGAGGGTTTCCCGTACATCTTGAAATAACATCATGAGGTGGCAGTATGATATTATGCAAGTGTGGAAAAGTTATTGATTCTACCAACAAATTTAAAGATTTTATCAGGACGAGTTCAAGTCCATCGACTGCCACGTTTGGGCATACGGAATGTGGTTTTATTTTTAATCTGGTTGACGGGGAATTGCCAAAACGATATTCCTCCAAAAAGGAATTGAAAAGCATGGCAATGGAGCTTGCTGAAAAGAATAAACTGGATAACACATCGACTCAAAAACTTTTGTTGCTGGTGGATAGGCTGAAAAGAGATGGTAATCGTTCCGATCATAACATTTTGATGGAAGCATACCGATATGCCAGTAGCTAAGGCTTGCAATGAATAATTTCACAGTTATTCACAGTTTTTGCGGTGAAAAGTTAACAAATGAAGGAGGGATCAAACATGCCTGAATATCTAACACCAGGAGTGTATATCGAAGAAATCGAGATCGGCGCGAAACCCATAGAGGGCGTCAGCACGAGTACTGCCGGTTTCATAGGGATGGCTGAGAGAGGACCCACCGTCCCAAAATTGGTTACCGGATTTGAGCAGTTCCAAAGACTTTACGGTGGATATATCGAAGATTCCTATCTCGCCTACGCGGTGGATGGCTTCTTTAAGAACGGTGGTCAGCGCTGCTTCATCGGACGGGTGGTCCGAAGCGGAGCTACAGTAGCCTCCGGAACAGTATCGCCTATAACCTTTGAAACTGTAGGAGAAGGTGATTGGGGACTTGGAGTTGCGGTACGGATCGAAAATGCGTCATTAGATCCGTCAACTATCCCGGCAACCCCCACGAAAACTGATCTGTTTAAGTTGACAGTGGCTTACTGGAAAGATGGTCTTCCGGATGTAACTGCTCCGACAGACCCGGATTCGGATCCGGATTCACCTGCTCCGATAGATCAGGAAGAACTGGTAAAGAAGGTCAGAACACTGTTAGCCAGTGCCGATGTGTTGGAGGTGTATGATAACCTGTCCACAGAATCGACTTCCGGCGATTACTATCTAAGTAAACTGGGACCCAAGGGAATTTCGAATCTGGTACAATTGACATCCACAGTGACCGGTCGCCCGGCAAACAACACTGACCCGCTCTTCATCGGTTTAACTGGCGAAAACGATTCCGGAGTCCTGACAAGAGCTGAGTTTTTGGGAGACCCTGTAGCAGCGTCCGGGGATAGGAGGGGGCTTACAGCATTTACTGAGATCGATGAAATCTCGATAGTCTACGTCCCTGATCTCCACTACCTGGATGGGAGCAATGAGACACAACTGATAGACGACATCGTCTCTCATTGCGAAAATATGACCGATCGCTTTGCTATTCTGGAGACGTCACAGAGCACCAAGAGCGTAGGATCACTGTGGCCTCCGAAGGACTCCAAATATGCAGCTTACTATCACCCGTGGATCGAGGTCTTTGACCCACTGAAGAAGGGGGCTAAGTTAGTCCCGCCGGGCGGGTGCATAGCAGGTATCTACGCCCGGAGTGATCAGGAGCGGGGTGTTCACAAGGCTCCGGCTAATGAGGTTATCCGCGGTGCTAACGGTGTCGAGTTTGAGATCACCAAGGGCGAGCAGGGCATTCTCAATCCCAGAGGTGTGAACTGCATCCGTGCTTTCCCTGGCCGCGGCATCAGGGTCTGGGGTGCAAGGACTACGTCGAGCGACTCCCTCTGGAAATACATAAACGTCCGCCGCCTGTTCCTGTTCCTTGAGGAGTCCATCGAAGAGAGCACGCAGTGGGTGGTCTTTGAGCCGAACAACGAGAAGCTCTGGGCGAGAGTGAGGCAGACCATCAACCAATTCCTGACAAGAGTGTGGAAGGACGGCGCTCTGATGGGAACCACTCCGGAAGAGGCGTTCTTTGTGAAGTGTGATAGAACGACGATGGCACAGGATGACCTGGACAATGGCAGGCTTATTGTCATAATAGGAGTTGCTCCTGCAAAGCCTGCTGAGTTTGTCATCTTCAGAATAGCCCAATGGGCAGGCGGCTCTGCGGCAACTGAATAAACAGGAGGAGATCAAAATGGTAGGCGAAAGAAAAGATCCTTACAGGCAGTTTCGGTTTCTGCTTGAGATCGACGGAATCGTTCAGGCGGGATTCAGTGAGGTTACAATTCCTGACACGACCAGTGAGCCCGTCGAATACAGGGAGGGAAATGAACCCACGACCGTTCGGAAACTTCCGGGACTGACAAAGTACGGGAACATAACCATGAAATGGGGAATTACCGATTCCATGGAACTCTATGAGAACTGGAGAAAGCATGTTGAAGATGGTAAGATGAAGGATGCCCGAAAGGGAGTTGCAATCATCCTGATGGATGAGGAAGGAAATTCCGCGGCACGATGGGAGTTTACGAATGCATGGCCCAGCAAATATGATGCGCCGGACCTCAATGCCAAGGGAACCGATGTTGCAATCGAGACACTGGAAGTTGTGCATGAGGGCATGAAACGGGTGAAGCCGTAAGGAGTCTCTTCAGGAAATGTTTCAGACAGAATATGAGTTTACACTCCCGAAAGGGTATGTGGATGGGGAAGGTAACCTCTACACGGATGGTGTTATGCGATTGGCAACAGCGGCAGATGAGATACTGCCACTCAAAGACCCGCGGGTTCAGCAGAACCCCGCGTATCTCACCATCATCCTTCTTTCAAGGGTGGTGACCAAGCTTGGTGACGTAACCGCTGTGAATCCAAGGGTAATTGAGGAACTATTCGCCTCTGATCTTGCGTATCTTCAGGAGTTCTATGGTCAGATAAACGGGGATGGCACAACAAGCATGAGGACACGCTGCCCGAAGTGTGAGCACGAGTTTGAGGTGGATATTAGCCAGGGGGGATAGTGGGCTACCCCCTCGATAAGATATACGAGGAGGTAGCCTTCATCGCATACCACTTCAACTGGAGCCATGCTGAGATCATGAATATGGAGCATAGCGAAAGGGCGATATGGTGCGAGGAGATCTCAGAGATCAACAGGAAGTTAAATGTGGCTAGGGAGGGATGAGACTGCAGGACTGCAATTACACGCTTGAAGAACTGAGAGAGGAGGTTACCCTCGGGCTCCTGTACGTCCACCATCAGCTCGGAGCAAATACTGGCAAGGCTCTGGAGGCGTCGTCGTTCCTCTATGCCTTAATAGAACTTCTCATCCAGAGGGGCATAATCACCGAGGAAGAATTGAACGAAGAGAAGATTGCGGTAGCTGAGAGACTTGTTGGCAAGTTTCGGGAGATTGGTATGGGTGCGGCGTTTCAGGAGGACGAACAGGATAAACATGGCTTTGATTGTGTTCAAATCGACTGTGAAAGCAGGATGCACCTGTGCAAAGCAGCCTGTTGCAAGATGAACTTCGCTCTTTCGCGGCAGGACATCGAGGAGAGGATTGTCAGGTGGGATCTGGGGCATCCGTACATGATTGCAAAGGATGTGGACGGATACTGCGTTCATCTTGATAAAAGAACACACACGTGCCGGATATGGGAGAACCGCCCGGTCCCCTGCCGCGCATTTGACTGCCGGACTGATAAACGGATCTGGCTTGATTCTGAGAAGATGATCCTCAATCCAAAGCTACCGGATATTTTTAAGCGAGAACAGGGAGACTAAAAATGACAGTAGCTGAGAGAAATGACCCTTATGTAAGTTTCAGATTTCTGGTAGAGATCCAGGG
>RXIK01000234.1 GCA_004211975.1 Methanosarcinales archaeon
GGATCAAAGGGCGATGCATGTGTTCCGGACCTGTCAAACGGGACGCTCGTGGGCATTGTCTTCGATGATCAGGGTAGGGCAAGGTCAGAAGAGATACCGGCAATCTGGACCGGCGATGAGGTAACCATCGGAGAGCCCACGCCCCAACCTCCGGTGCAAACATCAGTTCACAACATCGACACAGGTGAAAACTTCTCTTCCATTCAAGCCGCGATAGACGACCTTGATACATTGGATGGACACACAATCGAGGTCGAAGATGGTGTTCATCATGAGAATGTGGATGTTACCAAATCCCTGACGATAAGGTCTGAAAACGGCTCTTCAAGTTGTATTATTCAATCTGCAAGAGGAAATGACCATGTTGTTGAGATAACTTCCGATTGTGTCAGCGTGAGTGGTTTTACGGTGGAGCGGGCATCAGCAATGCTCAACGCAGGAATATATCTCAATGCGAGCCATTGCAGCGTTTCCAACAACAACTGCTCAAGGAACTATTACGGCATTTACCTCGAAAATTCAACTGATAACAACGTTTCTGACAACAACTGTTTCTTGAACAGTCACGATGGAATCTATCTTGGAGGTTCGAGCAATAACACCGTTTCTGACAACAACTGCTCCGGAAATAGATACTGGGGTCTCAATCTTGCCCCGGAGTCCAATGATAACACGGTGTCCGATAACGACTGCTCAGATAACGGGGAAGGTGTTTTTATCGCAGATAGCAATAATAACGCCATATTCGACAACAACTGCACCTCAAACGAGTACTGGGGTCTTAATCTCGCCCATAAGTCTGATGATAGCACAGTATTTGATAACAACTGCTCAAACAACAGAGCGGGTATTCATATATCAGGCAGCAATAGCAGCATATCAAACAACATCTGCAATTCAAACGATCGGGATGGCATTTCCGCATCAGGCAGAAACAACGTCATATCAAACAACACCTGCTCAAACAACAGTATTGGCATCCATCTCACCGGTTTATATGCTGGTATTGCATCTAACAACGATTGTCACGTAAACGGCATTGGCATACAGCTCAGTTCAAGTAACAATAACACGGTATCTAACAACAACTGCTCTTCAAACACCGATTGTGGCATCAAACTCCATAAGACAGGTGGTAACAGGATATACCTGAACAATTTCATAAACACCAGAAATGTCTGTTCTTACGAGTCATTCAACACATGGAAGTCTACATCAGAAATAAACTACATCTACAACAGAATCTCTCACACCAGCTACCTCGGCAACTACTGGAGCGATTACACCGGAGAAGATACGGATAGTGACGGTATCGGGGAGGCAACATACAACATAGACCCTGACTACTCGAGCAAAGACA
>RXIK01000031.1 GCA_004211975.1 Methanosarcinales archaeon
CTTCTGAAGAGCCGGATGAGGGAAATCTTCAAGTCCGGTTCTGTGAGGGGGCTCATAGTAACCTCGGGGCGATTACCCCAAAACAAGAGGTGCGCTATGAGTCCTACTCGACATTCCACTGATTTCGGAAGTCATATCCTGCCACTGTTTGCAGGATTGGCATCATGTTGTTCAACCGACCAGAACAAATTAAAAAGTCTCTGAAATCAGACGAACATCACGGATCACACAAATTCACCCATATACTCTATTTATTTTAAGAGCAGGATTTTCAACATGTTGCGTGAGCGCCTGATCATAATTCTTCATGGTGGCGGCACTGGACGAGTCTTGTTGTAAGCATCCTTTTAAGAGTCGGCATACGAATGTATGGTGCGACGTTCCTGAGGGATCGGCAGCATGAAAACATGGAGAATTCACAGCTCCAAAATCACTTATGAACAGAACCGGAGAGCAGAACAAGATGAAATGGTCATATCAGATCGGCAGTATTCGCGGGATACCCATACGGTTACATGTTACGTTTCTGTTGATACTGATCTTCTTCATCGGTGGATTTGCGGTTAACGATATTACAATCGAAAAATATGGGATAATTATCGGTTTTGATGGGTTGGATGCCTCGACAGTGGTCAAATATCTGTTCAGCATGGTAACAGCGGTTCTTTTCTTCTCAACATTATTATTTCATGAAC
This sequence comes from Methanosarcinales archaeon, assembly GCA_004211975.1. Classification (GTDB taxonomy): domain Archaea; phylum Halobacteriota; class Methanosarcinia; order Methanosarcinales; family Methanogasteraceae; genus Methanogaster_D. Next base: position 696 of record RXIK01000031.1, read on the forward strand.
TCAGCCACTCGATCGTGGCACAGGGCTATGGCATAAAGATAAAGAGCATAACTCTCTTCATCATCGGTGGCGTAGCTCAGATGGAGGATATTCCAAAGGAGCCACGGATGGAAGCATGGATCTCGGTGGCAGGTCCAGCCTTCAGCCTGGCAATAGGCATCATCACTTACACCATCTACGACTTCTTTGGTCAGGTAAGCTCTGAGGGGGGCGCACTTGAAAACGGCGTCCTCATAATGCTGGGCATAATCGCGTTCTACAACATAGTACTTGGCATCTTCAATCTGATCCCGGCGTTTCCCATGGATGGGGGGCGGATATTTCGTGCCCTGCTTGCCACACGCATCTCATATATTAGCGCAACCAGAAAGGCGGTTGCGATAGGTAAAGGCATGGCATTCATGATGGGGATTGTTGGGCTGCTGACGTTGCCTGATGGGATATGGTTCATACTCATAGCCTTTTTCATATACTATGGTGCGGCTGGCGAGGGCGAGGCAACGACAATTTCAATCACTCTTGAGGGCTTGAAGGTGAGGGACCTGATGACCGGTCTTCCGGATGTGGTTCATGCACTTCCGGACTGGACGCTTAACCAGTTAATCGATGTGATGTTCAAGACCAAGCACATGGGCTACCCGGTACAGAAAAGCCCCGCATCTCCCGTGCTCGGGGTGATCACCTTCGCAGACGTCAGGAGGACGCCCGAACAGCGGGGTGTAATCAGGGTTAGTGATGTTATGACGAGTGAGATAATCTCAATCGAAGCTGAGGCAGACGCCTTCGATGCATTCAAGCTCATTGCATCGGAGGGTGTGGGTCGCTTAATCGTCATGGATCACGGGCGGATGACCGGCATCGTGTCAAGAACCGACCTCCTGCGATCAGTCCAGTTCAGAGGCGCGTACAGAGGAGATTCCGTTTGATATGCGTAGTATGAAACGCAATATGTAGCAAGATGTTGCAGCATTCCAATGGATAAGCAGATGGAACAGCGGTTTTGGGAAATAGATTTTCTGCGTGGACTTGCGATAATCATGATGGTAGTCTTCCATTTACTCTACGATCTAACTTATTTTGGCGGGCACAATCTAAATATACACTCTGGTTTCTGGCTATATTTTGGACGTGCTACTGCCACGATCTTTATTTTTTTAGTTGGCGTATCATTAACTCTTAGTTTTTCAAGATCCTGGAAGACACAAAATTCAGGACAAAAATTATACATGAAATATCTTAAAAGAGGTTCAAAAATATTTTCATGGGGTTTAATTATTACCCTGGCAACCTGGATCTTTTTGAGAGATGGCTTTGTTCTATTCGGGATACTTCATCTCATTGGAACTTCGATTATCCTGGCATATCCTTTCTTAAAACTCCGTTATTTGAATTTGCTGCTGGGTATTGCCATCATATCTCTTGGAATCCATCTGAAAAACTTCACTTTCGATTTCCACTGGCTGGTATGGTTGGGATTCATTCCAGACCACTTTTACACCGTTGACTACTTCCCAATCATCCCCTGGTTCGGGGTGGTTCTAATCGGTGTGTTTGCCGGAAACTTACTATACCCAAACTACACACCTAAATTTAACCTTGGGGATCAATCCAACTTTAGATTCATAGGACTGTTTTGCCTGTTAGGAAAGCATTCACTGGCAATCTACCTGATCCATCAGCCAATACTGATTATATCACTGTATCTTCTGGGTATTGTGGGTGTTATGGGCATTGATATATACTGATACTTCCGGATTCTGTGGTTTCCAGCCTTTACGCCCCCGCATCTTCGCATCTTCGCATCTTCGCATTTCTCGGATTTAATGAGGAATGTGAGAGAGACGAAGGAGTGATACCCGCGATCGCCACAACATGAGGGCAGGCTACTGCTACGTACCGCAGAAAACGGCAGAACCAGGGGTTTTGTGCCCTAAATCCATACTGCCCCCAAAAAAAATCGTTGGAGATGCACCGAAAAGAATAACATGGCAGACAACCATGTTTTCATTGGAATGACTCTTGGGGGGCACCATGGACACTAAGATAGCGATTGCATCACTGGGTGTGCCACTTCCAAAATATGTCAAGCGATTCGCCCTACCGATCGTTATATTCGGATTTCTGCTCTCTGGCGTGTTATATGTCTTGTTTCCGGAACTTTTCCTCGGCCCTGCACAATATGTCCTGCTCCTCCTTCCGATCACCTGCATCGCTTTTGTGATCATGTACCCTTTCTCGGTGGCGGCGGGCAAGGCAAACGAGATCGACAGCAACATGCACTATTATGTCACCCAGATGGGTGCGCTTGCTATGGCACAGACCTCCCGCAAGGAATTATTTAACATTCTAGCGCACGATAAAAACTATCACCTGCTCAGAGAAGAGTCCCAGAAAATATTTTTACTTATGGATACGTGGAACCTGAGTCTTGCGGACGCATGTCGTTTCATTGGCGCGCGGAACCCGTCAATCATATTCGCGGACTTTCTTGACCGATTGGCACATGCGGTACAGTCCGGAGAGCCGATCGAGCGGTTTTTAGAATCTGAGCAGGACGTTGTGATGAATGACTACGACACAATGTATCGCGGCGCGATCACAACCATCGACATCGTGAAGGAGATGTTCGTGTCCCTGATCATGTCCCTTATTTTTCTTGCATCGTTCTCAGCGATCATGCCGATCATCACTGGCATGAACGCTACAAACCTGATGCTGATATCGGTCTTTGCATTCGTGATGACTGATATCGCAGTTATCTTCTTTATCAAGTCAAAGGTGCCAAAGGACAAGATATGGCAGCAACTCCACATCGAAAGTGTGGCTAAGCGCAATTTGAAGCGCTCGATAACGATCTCACTTGCAGGGTGCTTGGTTGTCATCCCAATTGTCGGGTTCATATCCGCTCCGGGGGTTATCAAGGCGGCAATTGTGCTTACACCACTTTTATATACGGGACGCATCGCAAGCAAAGAGGAAGCAAGGATCAAGCGGAAGGATAACAACTACCCCTCATTTATCAGGTCACTCGGGAGTTCTGCCGGTGCACGGGGCGGGATGGTTATCGAAGCGCTCAAGAGTTTACGCGCACACGATTTTGGTCCGCTCACCACCGACATCAATAATCTGTATAGCAGATTGGTATCGCGAATTAACAAGCTCACATCATGGGACTTCTTTGCAGTTGAGACCGGGAGCAACCTGATCCACAGGTTCAGTGCGATGTTTGTTGAATCCACCCACCTTGGCGCAAAAGCGGAGCTTGTTGGTGATATGATAGCGACCAATATCCACCGCATCATCCTGCTCAGAAAACTCCGGTACCAGTCTGCATCGACCATGATCGGCGTCTTTTACGGGCTCACCGCAGGCATCGGTTTTACGCTCTATATCTCGCTTGGCGTGGTTGAACTGATGCAGGGCATGTTTGAGAGTGTGGAGATGCCGCCTGGCATGTCAATAGGCATGATTCTGTACACCGACATCAACATCGAGGTCCTGTACACATTGATAACATTCATCATAATATCACATTCATTGCTCTCTGCAGTGATGATCCGGCTCGTTGATGGCGGTAACCTGCTGAACGGGACCACACATTTTGTGTTGATGGTGTGGATCGGTGCGATCAGCGCGGTGGTCTGCAAGTCGACTGTAACCTCGCTGCTCGGGATCGGGTAGATCTCAGCTTGTGGAGGGTGACTGCTCGCCCCACCCACCACAAAATTTATTATTGATACACTTATATTATCTATTAGGTATTCATAAGTAGAATATTTTGTCAGACAGATCGGGGGACGCGGAGTGCACATACCCACTTACGATAAAATTCGGGCGCTCACCAACCGGGAGAACATACCACCCTCCAACATAGAACAGGTCAAAACCACAAAGAACCGAAAACTGCAAGTAGGCTCAGATGCCGCCAGCGCGTCGACACCCCGCGATTTCATCAAAACGTTTAAGTGACATTGATGGAAACTATTTACCACGGCATCTATCTTCTGTCCGGATAGTGTAGTGGCCTAGCATGGAGCCCTGTCGAGGCTCCGCCCCGGGTTCAAATCCCGGTCCGGGCGTCATCTATTTTACATGTAAATTGTAGCCACAGCACAAAGCAACACCTAAACACATATAGCATAAAAGCTATTTCTACGCAAACCGGTTATCCTGCAGCCTATAACTCAGCGCCAACCACCGTCTTAGTGACAGTTACGCTTTTGTTTTCTCTGATCTGAGCAACCAGCGCATTAAGTGCGCTCAAACCCTTCACCTCAATGACCGCCACAAAGTCATACTCCCCAAACACATGGTATACTTCCTTAATCCCCTCAAGACTACATAATTCGCTGTATGCCGCCTTATCTTGCCCGGGCACCACGTTGATCATTGTAACTCCGATAACCATTCTAAAGACCCCCTTCATTCTCACACATATAATGCACACGGATATTCTGAACCGGCATGTATATTACTGTTGTGCTATGTCCTGGCAATCTCCGGCTGTTTCACCCAACCACAGCACGCCGCCGCCCATCCACCAAGTCATCCCATCTCTTCTTCCGGTGCAGCCACAGAGGCCGCATCAAGCAAGCGGATCTTTGTTCTGTAAGCCGCAAGAAGAAAACCATAGAGCGCAGGTCCAATAACAATCCCTATCATCCCAACAACGAAGAGTGGCGCGGCAAATGCAAGGAGCGTGATCACCGGGTGTATCGCCGCGCCACGCATGGCAAGGTGGGGGCGGATAATATTCTCAGGAATTATATTGAGGAAAATTATGCCAAATATCAATAGAATCCCGCCTTTAGGATAGTCCCGGATTACCAGATGGTAAAGCACCATGGGCACGATGACCGTATTTGTTCCGACAAGCGGGAGCAACGCAAAGAGTGCCACAGCCGCACCCCAGAGGATTGGGTAAGAGATATCCAACAAAACAAATCCAAGAGCTGCAATACATCCGGTCAGCACACACGTGATGAAATAAACATTATAAAGGTTGTGATAAATGGGTCTCAGTTCATCGAGAAACTGCAAGATAATATCCTGCTCAGGTAAGAAGGAAACCGCCCTATCCATAGCACTCTTACCATCAATCAAGAGATAGTAGACAAGAAGTATGGAAACACCGAACTGCGCGAGGTACACCGGTGTTCTGGCAGCAACACCGGCAACCATGCCCCCAGTAAGAGAGAGCAACTTTGGCAAGACCTGTCTGGCAAGATTTTCAAGTTGCTGACCAGCGTCCTCCGCATAACTGGCTGCACCCGGAACATATCCCCCCACAAGATCACTTATGAAACTGAAAAAATCATCCGCAGTATCCTGAAGAGCATATTCTGACTCTGAAAGGTCAGAGACCTCAACCACCATGGCATCAACCACTCCGAGGAACAGGATCACGAATGCAAGAAACACCATCGATATAGCGAGGAGTGACGAAATCGGCTTGTTTTTGGTGATGCGGAGGAAGTAAGAGTAGATCGGAGAGAGGAGGTACGCAAAGAAGACACTCCACAGTATCGTTGTCAGAAATGCTTTTGTGATGTATACAACCGCAGCAAACACGAGAAGAACTGTTGCCGCAGACGCCCACCGGAACTTCGTGGGGGAGTCCATACAACACCTGTTTTGTTCAGCTGCGAAATATACTTTTCCCCGTGTACAGGTATGGTGTCCTGACAATTCAGTTCTCAGACATAATACCTGGACAGCTTCTCGTCACGACATAATCCGGAGATTCGACGGCGATACCGATCTTATTCGCCAAATCGAAGTTCTTAAGTTCGGGATGCCGTTTTGCGATATGATCCATTCCAGATCTGGTAAGCGCAACCGTGTTGCCAGATATCGAACGAAAACTCATTGTCGCCACCAGACCACTCCAGCAATTCTTCGTCGCATTTCTCCACCTATCTGGTATGATGCCTGTGGATTGTTTGTGTTTGTGATATTATATGTTTGTGGCTCGGACGCTCTCGAATCTTCATCGCCTCCCGCCGCCCATGCGTGCCGTGCGTGCGCAGTCGAAGGCGAGCCCGGGCGGCGGCGGCATCTGCGGCGTGGTGTGGGTGGATGCGCCGCCGGTGGGGTGTGGAAGCGATGGCGGAGTGGGGGCGGGCAGCGGCGTGTGTGCAGGCGGCAGGCGGCGGGTGGTCGTGGGTACGCCGCTCACAATCACAAAAACTCAACAAATTCTTCAACCGTCAAGCCAGCGTCCTTCAGGATACTTTTGAGCGTTCCTTTCTTCACAACATGATGAACGGGCGCTATGACCAGAATTTGCGGATACTCTTCCATACGGAGCGTGACGTGACCACCCTTCTGATGATGCACATAAAATCCTGCACGTTTCAATGCTTTAATCACCTGTTTTCCAGAAACAACAGGCAATTTTGTCATGCAGTTACTTCCATGACTCTTGCTTTTATATCCACTGAGATGGGAAAGCTATCTTTTTCTAAACTCTCTAAATAGCACTCTATTGCTTCCTTTATATTTTCCAACGCCTCTTCTATTGTATCACCCTGTGAATGACAACCTGGTAATGCAGGGTAACTTACATTATACCCCCCATCTTCCAAATCCTCCCAGATAATTATTCTGAATTTCATTTCCCAATCACCTCGTTTCACTGTTAGTATGACGTTTATAGATTGCTCGTGCTTATGATATCATAGTACTTGCGGTCTGGTGAAGCGGTCGTGCAGCCCCATGCCGCATACTCGCGCTGTGTGTGCTTCGTCACAGGCGAGCCCGGGCGCCCGGGGCGTCTTGCGATGTCGCGGGCAGATGCGCCGCCGGTGGGTCGCGGAAGTGCAGACGGAAGGAGGCGGGCAGCGGCGGGTGTGCCGGCGGCGAGTGGCTGTGGGCGAGTCGAGTGGTGCGCCACCCAACAAGATCCACGATCCGGAATGAGCACTGGTGGGCGCCCGGGTGATTAATCAATGGATTTGGGTGCGCACAGCATAGATTGCCATTTTAACGAACAAAAAAATTCCATTTCAACTATACCTCGGAGTTTTGAGCATTAGAATTCTTCGAAGCAAATTATTCTATTCTTTTTAAAACATATATTGAAGTGATCAAAAATGCCCTCTCTTCCCAACAAGTAAGGAACATTCTTAACAAGACAAACAGCAGCTGTAACCTCAATTTCCTTACCGCACACCATCAATTTAACCTCTGCAAGCACAATCGGCACTTTGGATCCACCAACTCCACCTACCTCTTTTATATCATCTTCTTTGAATTCGATGTCCAGCAGATCGATGAACGACTTTGGCAACAGTGTTATATCGGCTCCGGAATCGAGATAAGCCATGACTGGAACCCACCCATAACGTGTTTTTACATTGTAACCCACGACCGGTCTACAAATCGTGCCAAATATGCCAGACTCTTCTCTTTGATATGGAAACTCGGTCTGCATTTAAAGTACCAATATCTCTTTCTTTGGAACGAAGGTTAAGACAGGCATTATAGAAGGATACTTCTTCATTGCAGCCTCTAACACTTCTTTTGCAGATTCGCCAGATGCTACTACTTCTTTTCCAATTATTGCGACGTGTTTTCCTCTGAATTTCTTTAGTTCTTCTGGAAACGATGCAAACCAGTTCAGTTCTTCGTGCATTTCTCCACCTCTTTTGGTATAGTATTCATGGATTGTTTGTGTTTGTGATGCTATATGGTTTGTGGCTCGGGCGTTCTCGCGTCTTCGCCGCCGCCCCTGCCGCCCATTCGTGTTGTGCGTGCTTTGTTGCAGGCAAGCCGGGTGGCGGGGGCACCGTGGTGTCGCGGGCAGATGCGCCGCCACAGGTGATTCGCATGTGGGCTGAGGTACGGGTACCCTTGTAGTGAGGATTGACCTTCTATTCCAACTTCAATATTGCAAATTCGTTATTTATCTCAATATCACACCTTGATAATGCCATCATACCAAGCAAAAGCGGAGCATCCTCATAAAATGCAACGAACGTATCAAATTCGCAACTTCTATTCTCGTAATCTTCCAGCACCATCGTAACCTGCGCAACCAGCGTATCCAGAGAACACTCTTTGTCCCTATTAACGCCGTATAACGCATATTCTACTGGTTCGGATGCTTCCAATTCATAGTACCATGCCATAGGAAGCATTGAGATGACTGCACCCGTGTCGAGTATCATCTGCATCTTGTCAGTCCATATACCGTCTTTCCTTTTAAATCTAACATCGACAAGAATCTGATGGGTTATCGGCAGTTCTTTATCCAGACCCTTTACCAGTCGGATAATTTGCTCATCCTGAACTTGTTTTTTCTGTATTTAAAGAACACGAGACTCACCGATCATCTGACTGATAACAAAATGTTCACTTATCTTCTTTGCTCTCTCACGCATATCCTTAAAACTATTAGATGCGGCAATCACATTCTTTTTAAAGACTGCTATGTACATATCCGAGTATTTTTCCTGAAGCATCTCATAGTTGCTTCTTATCCACTTCGCATCTTCATTTTCTTCTATATACGGCATGTGTGGCACCTCGTTGCTTAACGGATATTTTTGGTAGGATACAGAGGAAGGCACGACTGTTCCACCCAGCTCTTCGTGCATTTCTACGCCGTCCCAAATTGTGGTGTTCGCATATTGCTGGTGTTTATGCAGCTATATGGTTTGCGGTCGTGCAGCTGCCCCCGCCGCCGCCCATTCGTGCTGTGCGTGCTTTGTTGCAGGCGAGCCCGGGCGGCGGGAGAGTCTCGCGTCGTGGCGCGGGGGATGCGCCGCCGGGCGGTAGAAGTCCAGAAGCGGGGCGGGGGCGTGTGTGCAGGCGGCGGGTGGCTGTGGGCATGGGAGGGGGTGACGTCCGCAATGAGCCACCCCCAAAATTTTTGCCTTATGCAATAACATGTTCGTAAGCATAAGTCCGGCCAATCGGCTTAAACAATTCCAGAGTCCTCTGTTTAAGCTCAGATCTGATCTCTTCTATCTTTTTGTGGACTTCTTTTGTATAAAACCGTTCACCACACTTCTCACATACGCCAGCTTTAACTCTCAAGATTGCCACATCGTTGCCTCCTTTGACAATCTTCTCCACATTTTTCTCTACTACTTCCCCTCCGCAAATGGGGCAGATTGGTGTTAACATTTTATCCTCCTTGTCTTATAGTCTATCCATCTGTTCATGTCCGGGATATATCCTGTTATGGCAATTGCAATGTTGTACTCATCCGAATATGCCCAGACACTGTGTATATGTTTTCCTTTTTGATCTCTGCCATACACAAGACAACTGGGAAAAGGTTTATCGTCTGCATAATCTTCAATCACTTCACCGTATAAGACTGAATGAAACAAATTTTCGTCCAATATCTCATCGTATGCCAGTTCCTCGTCTGCGTGATCTGTTATGTTGATTCTCCCTTTTATTATCGCTGATTTTATCTTTTCTATCATAATCAGTTATTCTCTGTTGAAACGGTTTGTGGTACACATCTACGGGCTGCCGCGGTTTAAATCCCAATCCACTGATATCATCTTCATGGGTTGTTTGTGCCTGCAATGACATAGTATTTGCGGTTGTGCAGAGCAACCATCGCCGCCTATTCGTGCTGTGCATGCTTCGTCACAGGCGAGCCTGGGCGGCGGGAGCGTCGTGGTGCCCGGGGCGTATGCGCCGCCGGTGGGGCGTGGAAGCGATGGCGGAGTGGGGGCGGGCAGCGGCGTGTGTGCAGGCGGCAGGCGGCTGTGGGATACGCCGCCACGGGCGATTTGTAGGGGGATGGAGAGTGTGGTACATATTCAGGATTAAAGCATACCAACTCCCTTATTTCGGACACTCTAACCAGTTCACTCACTCATCCGCTCACGTTCCCCACCCAACCACTTAACACTGGCAGCACATCTCATCAGATTTTCGTGTTCAATCGAATTTGGATATTACAAATTCACCATCTTTATAACACACTACATATTTTACTGTTTTAAACCGTTTCCAACTCCAGACGCGAATCTATTTGCAATCGCCATCTTTAAAAACGGTTGGATCTATTACGATCTCGCTCGTCTTTCTCGATAGATTTATGGGAAGGACATCCATCCAAATACCTTCGCTCACTCTTCGATCGGGAATATTTTGATCTTTTCGTCTTCCAGACACACCGCAAATCTTTCATCTTTCGATGGGTATATTTTGCATACCCCTTCCTTCAATTCATTTGGGTCTATCGTTAAAACTATCTTATTTTCTGGCATAGATTTGATTACATCAGTCTCGTTATAAAATTTTCGGTGTGTCGTTCTTCGCCGCCCCCCGCCGCCCATTCGTGCTGTGCGTGCTTCGTTGCAGGCGTGCCTGGGCGGCGAGGGCGTCTCGCGGCGTGGTGTGGGTGTATGCGCCGCCGAGGGGTGCGTGGAAGTGCAGACAGAATGGAGGCGGGCAGGAGCGTGCATGTAGGCGGCGGGTGGCTATGAGTGCGCCGCTCCAAGGTGCTCTGGTCTCAGAAGGGGGCCGGGAACTTGCGTTGGTTGAACTTTTATTTTAATTTTGAGATGAAATCATTTCGTTCCACCTTTGCTTGTTTCATAATCGAAATCAACGTTCCTTTGGCTAATTCACGGTGATTTGGAACTGTAACGAGTAGTCTCCGATCTTCATTCAACAAATGAATATGACTCCCCGTTTGACGATGGACATGGAAACCAAACTTCCTTAAAACTTTAATAACATCATTAGATGACAGAACTGGAAGTTTGGACATATCTTTCTACCTCAATGTCTAAAAAAGAAATTTTATGATTTTTTTGAGATAGTTCCATAAGAATTTGGTAATGTTCTTCCAGTCCCTTTTTTAGATTTCTGATAGCCTCTCCTTCTGTAAATCCTTGATCTGCTACATTCGTTACTAAATCCGCAGCTACAAAATATTTACCTTCTTTATGAGTTTGAATAACGGTTTTCATTATTTCCTCCTTAACAACATGCCATCATAAATATCGGCTGTATACTGGTGTTTGTAGATCGCTTGTACCGGAGATTGCATAGAGTTTGCGGCTCGGGCGCTCTCGCATCTTCCCCCCACCCCCTATTCGTGCTGTGCGTGCGCAGGCGGCGTCTCGCGTCGTGGCGGGGGCGGATGCGCCGCCGGGGGGTGCGGAAGTGCAAAAGAGGGGTGGGGGCGGGCTGCCCGGGTCTGTGGGTGGCTGGCGGCTGTGGGCGAGGCAAATGATGCGCCGCCCAACAAGATCAATCCGGACTGAGCAATGACTTATGGTGGGCACCCCCTTTTGAAACCCGGGCGATCCTCGACCAGTGGAGAGAATATCAAATATCTACGATCAATTCGAACCATTCATCTCTCGTAAGTTCGGCATCGTTTATTATTTTCCGAACCATCCCCTTCCCGATCTTTTCTCCGGGGTGTACTGTGATCAGGGTGGTCCGCCCATCAGGGTGCCGCATGAATAGATGGCTGCCTTTCTATCTGATTTGCCGAAACCCCATGTTTTCCAACGCTCTGATAACTTTTCTGGCAGGCAGGGGCTTAATTGCATCAATCACACAGAAACTCCGACTCGCTGGATTCCAATGAACTCGGATGCGCCCACTTTTTCAGATTCAACCTCTAAATAAAGTTGAACCGCTTCTGTTATCCGTTCTCTTAACTCATCGAGGGTCTCTGCCTGCGTATGACACCCAACAAGTTCGGGAACGGACGCTACATAGATACCGTCCTCATCCCGTTCTATAACAACTGTAAAGTCTCTTTTCACGTTATACACCTCTCTTGCTGATTTGAGTTCACTATATAAACCGCTTGTGCGTGCAGTGATATAGATTTTGTGGCTCAGGTGAATCGACCATCGCCGCCCATTCGTGCTGTGCGTGCTTCGTTGAAGGCGAGCACAGGCGGCGGGAGCATCTCGCGTCGTGATGCCACATGCAGATGCGCCGCCAGGTGGCGCTGGGAGTGCGAAAGAGGGATGGGGGCGGGCAGGAGCGGCCATGCGGCGGCGGGTCTGTGGGCAAGAGGGTGCACCGCTCACCTTCGCAGCAAACCAACAAATTCTTCGACAGTTATCTCAGCGTGTTTTAGAATTGATTTCAGAGTTTTTGGAGCAATAATCTTCCCTGAATGAACTGGAACAGTTACAAGCATGTTCTTTTGTTCGTGGTACAAGTGGCAATGACTCCCCCTCGTCCTTATCTCTACAAATCCACCTCTCTTCAACGCGCTCACAACTTTATCTCCGGCAACTCTTGGGAGTTTCATGAAGTTGCCCCAACCTCGATTGGGACTTTAACCGGAACCTCCATTGGGATTTGCTTTCCGAGAGTTCTTAACGCCTCGATATGCCCTGCAATTGCTTCCTTTGCGTTAGTCATTGTTTCAGCCCATGTATCACCCTGTGTGATACACCCCGGAAGAGACGGCACCGTGACAGTGTAACCCCCCGTCTCATTTTTCTCAATGAGAACGGTAAATTTCAACTCTGCTGACTCTATTTGCATTTATTCTTCACCTAACGGTTTATTGCATTTTACCCTTTAAATATCTATGTTTTTTTGGCAGATTCCAAAACTTATGTTTCCCCAGACATCAGAAGCCAGAACAGCAGCGACACCGTGAGAGGTGGCAGCCACGAATCTTCGCTGCCCATTCGTGCTGTGCGTGCTTCGTCGCAGGCGAGCCCGGGCGGCGGCGGCATCTGCGGCGTGGTGTGGGTGGATGCGCCGCCGATGGGTGCGTGGAAGTGCAGACGGAATGGGGGCGGTCTGGGGTGTATATGCCGGCGGCTGGCGGCGGTGGGCAAGGGGCTGCGCTGCCAAAAGCGACTCGCAGATGGGATGCATCGAAGGCTGTTTATTGTCGAACTGCCCACCTATCTCCGCAGCAAGTCAACAAATTCAGCAACACTTAAGCCAGCGAGTCTAATGAGCTTCCTGAGAGTACCTCTATCAAGTTCTCGGTGTTTTGGCACCGAAAGCGTAACCATGTAGCCAGATTTTACCATTATGACGTGGCTACCGGTCTGCCTTGCCATGAACCAACCATCTTTAGAAAAAGCCTTAACTGCTTTCATGCCCGATATCCGGGGCAATCTTGCCATCAGACAGCCACTTCCATTATCTGTGCACCACCCTTGATCTCAATGCGATCATTCAGGACTTCCAAGCAGCCATACATCGCATCCTTTATATTTTCCAGTGCTTCTTCGACGGTCTTCCCCTGCGATACGCAGCCCGGTATGGATGGGCATTCCACGACATACCAACCATCTTCTCCTTCACTGATCACTACTTTGTATTTCATCTCTCGAAGTCACCCGCTGAAGATGTGTTTTTGATATTTGAAAAGGCTTTCCATGAGGGGGCGTGAGCACGCCACTGTAATTGCTCTTCAGACCTTCGCCACCCCCGCCCCCCATTCGTGCCGTGCGTGCTTCGTCGCAGGCAAGCCGGGCGGCGGGGGCATCTCGCGTCGTGGCGTCGAGGGCGGCCGTGGGATGTGTCGCAGGGGTGGGAAACCACCCGCCCCATGCAATTCGCTGATGAGATGGTGGGGGCACTTATGAGCCGTTCCTCTAACTTTTAGCCCTTTTTCCCAGTATTAATAACTCACTCTCAAGTTCTGAATATCGTTTTTTAATTGCCCTAAATAGCTCAGCTTCTGCTTTTTCGTAGGATATGTCTCGTGTACCATCATCGTCATCAACAACTACATCTGATTTATTTCTTAGATAATTACCTATCGCCAAACGCAAATAATCTGGGCCAAGATATTTAGCTTGTTTAATTTCGCACCAGAACGTGTGATATTCAGGATAATGCTGTCTGTATGAAGGAGTCCCATTCATAAAGGCTGAGTTGTAAGGGTCATCAATTTTAGAATGCAATGGTGCAACAAGTTTTTCCATCTCTTTAACAGACCGATCTATTTTCATAAATTCGGTTTGTTTTTTAACTTCTTTGGCATACCACCAAGTTATGATAACCAGTGCCAAAACAAGAATAGTATTAGTTATTGTACTAAGGGCATTCCAATTCAATTGTCCGTTATTAAAGAAGATATCTGTAGTATTATTCATGTTTCGACCTCATGTTGTAAACCACCATTTTGCGATACACTATAATAAGTTCCGAAGTATCATTGAAGGGTTGTCAACTTTACTTTACCACAACATACGTACCAGCTATCGTATCATGCCATCCCTGTCTATTTTTATTTAATAAAATCCAAAGAAACCCCAAACCTATCGCCGTCTCCGAGATGCCCATCACTATCCATCTGATAGCACCTTTTTTATAACCTATTGGATGGGTTCCATCTGTCCTGCATAGCTTTACTTTAGTCATCATCATACCGAGTGTCTGACCCTTTTCAAAGAAATAAATAAAGTATGACATATCCATTATAAAGAAAAAAATATTTGTGGTTGTGAACGCAATCGGTTCGTAACTATATTCAGGTAAAATGAAAGAAAGAATAGAAGTAATGAAAACCCGAAACATGATTAGGATTAAGTTATCGGCAATATACGATACAAATCTTGCTCCGATACTTGCCAGTTCCATCCCCGCGATAACATTCACCATTCGATCACCCCCCTGCGTTTAAGTCTCACGTCAATGAACCCCCATTAGCACGCTGAGCCTTACATACATTATGGGTGCTAATCACTCTTAAGTATTACGATCATCACCCTCTCACTAAAAAAAGAACCCCCGTGAGTGTGTTTTCACACACTCACGTATAGTACGCCTTCTCCGTTGCTTGATAGGTCGCCGGTGTATTTTCGGTACGTGACTCCATCGACTTCTTCGGTTCCTTCGTCTTTGTAGGATGGCAGCATTTCGAGCACTTTGCCTTTCACGAAGATCGTACCGCTTTTCATTTCGCCGCCTGGGAGCGTTGTGTCGCCTTCGATGGTGATGGTTCCGCTCCAGTTGAGGACTCCGGGGAGTAGTCTGGCGTTGCCTTTCACGAGGATTTCGCCGCCGCACATGTGTTCGCCGAGGTAGTCGAGTAC
>RXIK01000097.1 GCA_004211975.1 Methanosarcinales archaeon
GGGGCAACTTCAAGCTTGGGCGAAAGACATCACGCAAAAAGTTCAGACAGAAGATGACGGATATGAACATATGGTTAAAACGCATCCGAAATCTCACCGAACTGAAAATATGGTGGAAATTACTGGGACAAAAGCTGATCGGACACTACCAATACTACGGAATGAGCGGAAACATCCGATCACTACAGAACTACTACCACCACGTCGTGAAACTCGCCTTTAAATGGATCAACCGTCGCAGCCAACGGAAAAGCTACAACTGGAATCAGTTCAAGCATTTCATCCAATTCAACCCACTCCCAAAACCGAAGATATATCACTCACTATACACCTGAAACCGTAGAGAAGAGCCGGATGAGGGAAATCTTCAAGTCCGGTTCTGTGAGGGGACTCATAGTAACCTCGGGGCTATGCCCCACAACAAGAGGTGCGCTATGAGTCCTACTCGACATTCCACTGATTTCGGAAGTCATATCATGCCACTGTTTGCAGGATTGGCATCATGTTGTTCAACCGACCAGAACAAATTAAAAAGTCTCCGAAGAGTCGTGGCGCAGATATCTTTTTGAATGCCGGGGACTTCCTTGGATATGGGGCATTCGCATCTTCAGTTCAAGCGAACAGCACATGGTGTTACGTTCGTGACTTCCTCCCCGCTACAAGTAACAGGGTCTTCTGCCGCGGAGACTATAAACCCTGGGGGTGTTGGAAGACCGGATGATGGTGGCAATAGGGCTAATTATGCCATCCTGAATATACGCTTCCTTTCCATTAATCTTATTAAGGTTGATTATGATATAGGGAGTGCAGCAGATTCAATATGTGATAAGGGACTTTCAGAGAACTTTTCACAAATGTTTTTTTCGTGGTGTTTCGCTGGATGCCGTAATCGAAGACGACGCTGTGATACAAGAGAGGGAAAATGAAATGGGGTATGAAAAGAGATTAGTGGCTGTACGAGAGATTGCCCGGAAGTACAATTTTGATCCGGAGCATTCTGATACTGTTAGAAGGTTGTCACTTGAGCTTTTTGATAAAATGTGGGATCTGCATCGTCTGGGTTGTGAGGAGCGCTACTGGCTGGAATGCGCCGCAACTCTTCATGATATCGGATGGTCACAGGGTCCGAAAGGACATCATAAATCCTCACTGAGACTGATACTAAGCGACCAGGAATTCCCGTTCACATCAGATGAGAGGTACCTCATAGGCAGTATTGCGCGATACCACAGAAAAGCACTTCCAAAGAACAGCCATTTTCATTTTGCAGCCATAAGCCAGGATAATAAGCGGAAAGTCCGGGTTCTCGCATCATTCCTGAGAATTGCTGATGGCATGGATGCGACACATTCGTCAGTAGTTACGAACATCGATCTGAAGATGGGCACGGATCGTGTTATGCTGAAATGTTCTGTCTCACACGATGCAGGTCGTGAGCAGGAACAAGAATCGATCCTAAAGAAGAAAGACCTGTTTGAAAGCACCATTGGAAAGAAACTCATCGTGAAATGGCTTCAGAAAAATTAAGATCAGACGATCGGGTTCTTGCTTTCATTGATCTTGGAACAAACTCGATACGCATGTCTGTTGTGCGGCTCAAAGCAAATCCGGCGTACACTATTTTACGGGAGGAAAAAGAGATCGTTCGGCTGGGTGAGCACGTCTTTAAGAAGGGGTGTCTACAGAAAAAATCAATGAAAAGAGCTGTTCTGGTCTGTCAAAAATTTGTTGAAGTTGCAAATGCCTTTGGTGCGGATGAGGTCATAGCTGTTGCAACATCCGCAACGAGAGCTGCAAAAAACAAGCTTGAGTTTCTTGAAGAACTGCAAAAGACAGGTCTTAATGTTATGGTTATATCCGGAAAAGAAGAAGCCCGTCTCGTATACCTTGGCATCGCAAGCGGAGTTCACATCAAGAACAAAAAAACGATCTTCATTGATATCGGTGGTGGCAGTACCGAGATAGTAACCGGCAACCAGTCCCGGTACTGTAGCACGAATTCCCTTGAGCTTGGCGCCATCCGACTGAGCAGAATGTTTCTCTCTGAGCATATTGAAAACCCGGTACCGACCCCGGTCTATAAAACAATGAAAAAATATGTCAGAAATGAGATACAGATGGCAATGGAGCACATGAACCATGAGGAGATTGAACTTGCGATAGGAAGCTCCGGAACCATCATTAATTTAGCAGAGGTTGCAAGAAAGATCTTTAAGAACGGCGGCTCAAAAAAAGATATT
Organism: Methanosarcinales archaeon; assembly: GCA_004211975.1. Classification (GTDB taxonomy): domain Archaea; phylum Halobacteriota; class Methanosarcinia; order Methanosarcinales; family Methanogasteraceae; genus Methanogaster_D. The sequence goes on from RXIK01000097.1 coordinate 2,241, forward strand.
GTGCTTAAACAGAGCGACCTGAAAGAGGTTATCGCCGTATTATGTTCGCTTCCGCTCAATGAAAGAAAAAAGGTTCCCGGCATCAACGCTGACAGGGCAGACATAATCATTGGGGGCGCTGTGATCCTTGAGACAATAATGGAAGATTGCGCCCTTAAAGAGATCATGATCAGCCACCGGAGTCTTCGCCATGGATTACTCATAGATTACCTGCAGAAAAACGGAGAAAACCTCCAATTCAAAAATATGTCGGTCAGGGAAATGAGCGTTCTCAGACTTGGAAGATCCTGCACCATCGACGAATGCCACGCAAATAACGTTGCGTCTCTCGCACTCCAGCTCTTTGACAGCGCATACAAGATTAAACTACACAGCCTGGGGGATGCAGAGAGAGAACTGCTAAAATATTCAGCCCTGCTCCATGATACTGGCAAGTTCATCTCATTCAAAGACCACCATATCCACTCCCATCATATAATCAGCCACGCAGAACTACTTGGATTTAACCAGACCGAGATCACAATCATAGCAAACATCGCTCGTTTCCACAGAAAGCGAGTTCCAAGACAAAACGAGGTGACAATGGCAGAACTAAGCGAGCATTCCCGGATGACCGTTGCCATCCTCTCTATATTGCTTAAATTTGCTGAAAAACTTGATAGAAGCCACATCGGACGTGTAAAAACCGCCAGATTCAAGAAAAAAGGCAAGAACAAGGTCACGCTCTCGATCTGCTCGGAAGGGGGATGTGATCTTGAGTGCTGGGGGGTGGAATCGGTTGCAAGCGACTTTGAAAAGATGTTTGGGCGGGGTGTGAAGCTGTGCGTGATGGGGGAAGATATTTCAACATCTTCTGATTCAAGGAGTCATAACGAGATAACATGAGTCCTCCTGATCGCCCGAGGGTCGGTTAAACCCTGAAAATGATCTTCAGTATGTTGGTTGCAACGATACTGTTACTGTACACGTTCTGCACATTCTGCTGGTATGCGCCGTCCCGGATTTTCGATTCGGTCATTCTATTTATCTTTGTTGCACTATTTGCATACCTTCTGGCCGTGTATGTGGTGTACAGGAGCCGGGTGCAGGCGTGAGTGCTCCTATTGGCATTGCATGACGCAGGTGAACCGCACAGGATCACAGTGTGTGATCTCTGCACTTATGGTCGCGGGGTTTTGGTTTTCATTTTATCACAGCCACCCAAACTCACCCAAACTGCTTCAGGCACACGGCACCATCATCAATTTCAGTGTACGTGTTGTGGGTTGGATAACCGCGGTGCCACGATCCGCAATCTGCCAGCTCGTCCTTTGCGTTAAGCTGTGGTAGATGTGTGTGTCCGAAGACCGTTCCACCGTCCGGGAATTCTGCAGTGTCGATAAGGTTGTTCCCTGTTGGCGAGCTGTTCTCAAGTCCGGGTTTGTCACTGAACGAAAACATATCTCGCATATAGCTCTGAATCCGCTTACCTGAGATCCACGCTCGTCCTGCTTTAACGGGCGGTAAAAACCTCAAGTACGTCTTGAATGTCTTACGTACGTAATCCCCATGCGTCGTGTTCGCATAGCAGAACGCATCGAAATACGCGGGATTCATTGACGCATCAAATTCCCAACCATGCAGGAATACCCATGTTCTGCCATCATTTGTCAATTCAAGATCGGTTGAAAACCGTATGTGTTTATGTTTCGATTCCGCTTTCCGCATAATGTAGTCGTGGTTTCCGGCAATGTAATGGATGTCTATCCCCAGATCGGCGAGATAAATTAGTCTATTGATTATATGCTCGCTTTCCAGTATCATGTCCATCACGTCGCATCGCCAGAAATCGAGGATGTCACCACACAGCACAAGATCAGTGATGTTGTCATCGTCTCTCCGCATTAGAACATCGTTCAGAAACGCCACGAATGCCCCCCTATTGCTGTTTGGGGCGCCGATGTGGACATCTGATATTGCAACAATCATACTGCCACCACCAACACCCCGAGCCGAAAGTCCACACAATCAAGACACGCCGATCTGCCGTCCACAGACTCGACATAAGTATTCTTGAGCCCCGCGATGTCCGCTGGTTGTCCATCATCCGTCCACCCATCCGGTGGCTTATATCGAAGCGCAACGCCTCCATGGAACCACGCACGGCACCAACCAAAGAGGATCCCGGACAATGTTTTGATTGTGATGCCGTGGTTCGGGTCGTTCGTGTTATTGTTGATCATCCACCGAATCAAACCCCGCTGCTGTTTCACAGTGTCTTGTCTGATGCCAAGTTTACCAGCCACCAGTTGGTTATATTCTTGCAGTTTCATTATAATGCATCTCCAGATTGTGCACCGTTCATATATAACTTAGCTTTCCCTATATATAAATTGACGTGAAAGATGTAATTGTCCAGAAGATATATAATTGTGGTGTTTACATCCGTTCAGAGATTCTTTCAGTCTTTCAAGTACTCTAAAGAGCCAATCTTCAATATCGTCAAGCGGTTCGTTGCCGGTGATATGGATTTGAACGTGACGACACCAACATCGTCCCCGCCACAATTGCACCGGGAGCGTGACCGATATTATTGTTCATCACCAATGAAAATATTTTAACCATATTTTCATTACCCGTGAAAACTTTATGTGGGGAGGAACAGATACGCCAATCATAAATAAGTGATAACTCAAGGAGATCGTTATCCAGCAAAGTAGAGAGCATCGGCATCAACCTGGGCGCCCCTGGCGACCGCGTCTCAAATAATGATACCTGGTGGTTCGAGTACCCGGTTGTAGGTGGACCATCGCCTGATATCCATGCGGAGATCACTGGCGAGGTAGAGTACTTTACGCACCACAGTTCACGGTTCAAAGGCGAGACTCCATGGGTTGCAGCATCCGGATGCAAAGGGCTCAGTAGTCTTGCGCTTAACAATGCAACCGGAAACTACACGGTGCACTTGTACTTTGCCGAACCTAACGATACATCTGTAGGAGAGCGCATCTTTGATGTGACACTCCAGGGCAAAATCGTTCTGAGCAACTTTGACGTGGTTTCTGAAGCAGGAACACCGCGAAAAACGGTCGTCAAGAGCTTTAATGGCATCATGACTAATAGCGATGGTCAACTGGTC
>RXIK01000235.1 GCA_004211975.1 Methanosarcinales archaeon
TAAAATTGAGCGCTATCGATCTGAAAAGTCATTTATATCGTTAATCTGTGAAATCAGTGTTCATCTGTGGCTAAAAGTTTTATTTGCCACAGATTAACACTGATTCCACTGGTTTCAGACGTCATATCCTGCCACTGTTTGCAGGATTGGCATCATGTTGTTCAACCGACCAGAACAAATTAAAAAGTCTCTGAGAAGACGATCCACATCTACGAACCCGGTCGCAAAGTTAAGAGCGATCGTGGTAATCGACAACGCCGCCGCAGGACATGCCATTGGCAGCGTCCGGATAGCTTCGGATCTCACTACACAGAGGTGAGACTTGCAAGGGCGATGACACTTGAATGCGGTGGCAGGGCTCCCGCCCGGTGGTGCGGCAAAGCCGGAATCATCGCGGACCCGAAGACCGAGGGTAAAGCCGTCGATGGACAATGTTTTAAGCCGGGTAATGCCAGAAACAACACCATGACCACTCACCACCTGCAGACTCCGCTTGACCTGCCCGACATTCTCCGGCTTCGTGCGGGCGATCTCGTGTATCTGGATGGAACAGTTGTCACAGCCAGAGACCGGGCTCACAAGCGCATATTACAGAGATCAGAGACCCCGTTTGACTCTGATGGTGCCGTGATCTATCACTGTGGTCCGGTCATGCGAGATGCGGACGGATCGTGGCAGGTGGTTGCAGCAGGACCAACCACAAGCGCCCGCATGGACTCACACACTGGTGAGCTTCTTAAACGGTTCAACGTACGCGCCATCATCGGCAAGGGCGGGATGTCGATGTCGGTCGCTGATGCGATGCTGAACCGATGCGTGTATCTTGCGGCGGTTGGCGGGTGTGCTGTGGTTGCGGCAAACCATATCATCGTGCAGGATGTGCACTGGCTTGATCTTGGCATGGCAGAGGCAGTCTGGGTGCTTGACGTGCATGATTTCGGACCTCTCATCGTCGGGATCGACGCACACGGGAGAAATTTGTTTGATGAAGTGAAATCCCGGGCACAACAGCGATTATCAGCTATGTTCTAAATTCGGGGTAACTGCTCAGGTATGGTGATTAGTTGCCCGATTGCGATTCGGTGCTTTCTGGTAAGAAAAAATAACCGCGGAGGGCGCAGAGGAACGAGAGAGTGTTTAACCGTTTATTTCCCCTCCGCGTCCCTCTGCGCACTCTGCGTGTGACAAGAAGCTGCATCACTGATTGCCTAACCGGCTACCCCATCCATTCGGGGTAATCCTACCGCAGAATGTGTGGATGGTAACGCCCACGCAGTAAGCCTGCGGAACAACGTGGAAAATCAGAAAGTCCGATTCGGATCAACTGCCAGGATAAAAAACGC
>RXIK01000090.1 GCA_004211975.1 Methanosarcinales archaeon
ATCCGGAGTTACACGAGATTCCACGAATATGTTCAAGTGAGTTGCAGGAGAAATCTGTGTAATCCGTGTTAATCTGTGGCTAAAAACTTTTGTCAGCCACAGATTTCACAGATGGACACCGATTACAGGTTATTTACCAAAGAACTCGATCCATTCAAGAGATTTCATGATATATTTGAGCTCATCCGACCGCACCACCTGCAAGGATATGACCCCAGCATCACGTAATGTGACAGCCTCTTCATGCAACAACCATTAAATGCCGCACAGCACAACCAACACCATGCACCTGAATCTTGCATGGGCGATCACGGGCGCGGGTCATCACCTCTCAGAGAGTTATGATGCGTTTAAGAAACTGAAGAAAGATAATCCGCAGATTAGAATCACTATTTTCACATCACAGTCCGCAGAAGAGGTTCTGCGGATGTACGGGCTCTTTGACGATCTGAAAGCTGTTGCAAGCGGGGAATACCTCGAAGAGATATTTCGGGAGAGCGAGCAGGGGCGGAGTTCCCCAAAGGTCGGCAGGTTTCTTCTGAATAAGTATGACGCCCTTTTTGTGATGCCAGCAACCTCAAACACCGTTGCAAAGATCGTGCATGGCATAGCAGACTCTCTGCCGACAAACGCGGTCGCACAGGCAGTCAAAGGCGAAACCCCCGTGTACATAGTGCCCGTGGACATCGATGGCACGATCCTATCAAGGATGCCCTACACCATAGACCGCGAGATATGTGCCCAGCACAACTGCCCCATCTGCATACCGGCAAACCAGTGCCCGGAACACGCAATCAAAACCCAGATAAACCTGCTACAATGCATCGGCTGCGGCGAATGTGTCGCAGCATGTCCGCATGGCGCAATCCGGGGCGGTTATGCAGAAATCAAGGTGCGAGCGGTGGATATGAGAAACACCACGCAACTTGGTGAGATGGATGGGGTCACAGTGCTCAGGCACCCGCGAGATATGCTTTCTGCGGTATCCAACCTGATGTCCGCATAACGTTTGAAAACGGTGCTACTCAGGTATCTCGGTGAGCGTGATCTTAAGGGCGCGCTCAAGCTTCCCGCGAACACTATCTTCCGGCACAATCGCTTCCCGTTCTATTTTTTTGAGCAGTGATGATTTCTCTTTTATTTCCCGTGCCAGATCCTCGTGGGTCATGCCACTTGCCTCGCGGGCATGCCGGATCACCATGCCATAACCATCAACCAGCTCATCAGTCATCTGGTCAAACATATCAGGGCGCCTCCGCGATGGCGCGCGAAACGTGATGCCAGGCGCAGGACCCCGCCTACCCGCACTCTGCGTGCGAGGTGTAGGGGTGGGCTTGGTGCGAGATATCTGCTTAACCTCATGCCCGTACTGTGCGCAACCATTGCAGACACTCAGTTCCGTGCCCTCAATAATCACCTTGCGTGGTTCTCCATGAATATCAGTGCCGCATAGTTCACATTGCATACACAATTAGCCTCCATATAGTCGTTGTTTTTCTCTCGTAAACCAAGTTATAACATGAACCCCCATAAAGATTTATGTGCTATCAGAATGCTTAATGATCTAACCATGCCAGATACGGAAATTGATATCGACGCTGACCGGGATTCAACAGAGTTCTCAAAGTACGTTGTGGACCGTATGCAACAGCTTGAAGTGAAGAATGATCTGCTCAGAACCCAGTACCAGAGAATCGAGGGCGAGAAGCAGCAAGCTGACGATCAGCGGATCAAATACGAGCGTGAGGTCAGAAAACTGGAAAGCGAGGTGGCTACGCTTAAAACCACTCCACAGCTGGTCGGCACACTCGTAGAGACACTCAAAGATGGCAGATCAATTGTGCGGTCAAGCACCGGTCCTGAATTCATTGTTGGCATCTCCCACTTCATCAATGAGGACGAACTTAAACCCGGCGTGCAAGTAGCACTCAACAAGGAACATCTCTCCATCGTTTCTGTGATCCCAATGGTTCGTGATCCTGCAGTGCGCGGCATGGAGGTCATCGAATCGCCAGATATCGGCTATGACCAGATTGGCGGGCTGCATACGCAGATCGAGTCGCTGAAGGAGGCTGTGGAACTCCCACTCACCAAACCGGAAATATTCGAGCGCATCGGCATCGAACCACCGAAAGGCGTGCTGTTATTCGGACCTCCAGGCACTGGAAAAACTCTTCTTGCAAAAGCAGTTGCCAAACATACCGATGCCACATTCATCCGCGTGGTAGGATCTGAATTTGTGCAGAAATATATTGGGGAGGGCGCCCGCGTAGTGCGTGATGTTTTCGAGATGGCGCGAAAGAAATCACCTTCAATCATATTCATCGATGAACTAGATGCAATCGGGGCAAAACGGTTCACGGACGCAGGTTCCGGCGACCGAGAAGTTCAGCGCACGCTTATGCAATTACTCTCAGAAATGGACGGCTTCGATCCAAGAGGTGGCGTGAGGCTTCTTGCAGCAACCAACCGACCCGATATTCTTGATCCGGCACTTCTCCGTCCCGGACGTTTCGATCGACTGGTTCATGTCTCAATGCCAAACCTTGAAGCACGCACACAGATTCTACGTATTCATACTGCAAAAATGAACCTTGCCGACGATGTTGACATTGATCATCTTGCATCGATTACCAATGATGCAAACGGCGCCGACCTGAAGGCAATTGTAATGGAAGCCGGGATGCATGCGGTACGCGGCGATAAAGATGCTGTACATCACACGGATTTTGAAGCTGCAATCAAAGACACGCTAATTCCAGTAAGCAAACCAAAAATGTACTCCGAAGGAATGTTTGCCTGACTTACAGTGTCTAATGTGGTAGACCCTTAACATAGTAACAGGAGACTGATAATGATGGATAAACAACGAGGGGCGGTCGATTGATCAATACAAACGATCCTATTATAGACCAGTATCTGGCACGGCTTATTGGATCGGACGGTGTAGGTATCATCAAAAAGATGCCGCCAGGTGAGATTGTTGATGAGGTGGTTGCAGCAGATGTTGGCATAGATATAAACGGCATCCGAAGGACGTTGTTTAAATTGTACGAGAATCGGCTGGCAAGCTACCGGCGAGAGCGTAATCCGGAGACGGGCTGGCTCACATACCACTGGACACTCCATCTGGACAATATTGAGAACCGTCTGGACCTCGAATTTGAGAAACTGCTCGACAATATAAAAGAACGCCTCACATTTGAGCTTGACAATACATTTTATATATGTAACAACAACTGTGCGAGATTTATCTTTGAGACTGCAAGCGAGACTGATTTCATCTGCCCGGTCTGCGGCGAGGAGCTAATACATCAGGACAATGAAAAACTGACGCACGGATTGATAGGGCGAATTTCCGAGATGGATTCTGTTCTGGGAAGTTAAGGATGTGATTTTTTAGTAATGCCTGATTATAGCGACGAGACTAAAAAGACGCGGGACCGATACAACCGTCTTGCTATGTTGTACGACCTTGATGATGTGCTGTGGCTTGGTTCAAAACAGTTTTCCCGCAAAAAACTGATAAAACTAACAAATCTCAGCGATTCCGGCTTGGTGCTCGACCTAACAACCGGCACGGGCAGAAACGCCGGGCTGCTTGCGAAACGAGTGAAAAACGGGACGGTTATAGGGATCGACATCTCCAGAAACGTGCTGAACATCAACAGTTTCAGAAATAAAAAACACAAGAATCTCCACCGGGTTCAAGGAACTGTTCAAGTGCTGCCTTTTAGTGATAAGACCTTCGATGCAGTATTCTGCACATGTGGCATGGACACCATCGACGGACCCGAAATTGCATTTACCGAAGCCGTCCGCGTCGTTAAAACTGGCGGCACAGTTAGTCTGCTTCATTTGAAGAATAACAAAGGTCCACTTGACGTTTTCAACTTTCTAAGCAGATTTTACACGTGGATATGGCGTGCAGAGGGCGTGGATCTGTTTTCACATGTAAAGCAACATAATGTAGACGTGCTCGTGTACAAGAACCTCCAGATCGCAGAGGCAATCGTCGTAAGGAAAACATAACCTGCGGGGGGTGGGCATAGCATGTCACAGGTGGATGTAACCGGTTTTAATAGCGCTTAATCAATATTGTGTGGCTATCCCCGCATGAAACCACAATTGAGCCTTAACCAAACACATACGGCTTTTGGTTAATGCATAATCACATGGTTAACCTCAGAACCTGTAACAAGAAGTTGCGCCGCAGATTATGGCTACCCTGAGCGTCACTGCGCCCGGATCGCCCCAAACTCACTAAACTCTCCGAACTCCTCAAACGCCCCAAACCCCCTTGATCGCAGAATTCGCCTATCGCCTGTGATGATCAAGCCTTCGACACCACATAAAGATTCGATCAATCCCATGCCCCCCATCTCTCCGAGCACAAAAACAGCGGTTGCCAGCGCGTCGGCATCAGTCGCGTTCTCGGTGATGATCGTCGCGCTCAGCAGATCATCCGCCGTATACCCGGTCTTTGGATTGATGATATGCGATGCCCGAGCCTCCTCGCTGAAATACCGCTCATAATTTCCACTGGTCGCAACAGACCGATCTATAAGGTTAATAATGGTGATATACTCGGTTTTATCGACAGGATTTTGTAGAGCAACCCTCCACGGATCGTTTTCTGTCTTAAAACCGATCGTTCGAATATCGCCACCTGCATTCACGATCGCGTGATGTATATTGTGCTCTCTTAACACCTCGATTGCTCGATCGACGGCATACCCCTTTGCAACGCCGCCAAGCGTTACACCCATCGATTGATGGCTGAAATAGATACCACCATTCTCAATTGATATGTTTTTATAATTCACAAGTTTCAGCGTTTCGTTGATCTCACCGCTGGTTGGCGGCGATCCAGCACGTATCCGAGTTTTCCACAGGTCTATAACTGGTAAAACCGTGATATCAAATGATCCGTTGCTCAGTTCCGAGAATCTACGGGATACATCAATAACATAACATAGCTCAGGAGATGCATTCACAAGAAAACCGTTTTCGTTTAGTTCCATGACCTCGCTACCATTCACAGTATGACTCATCAGATGCTCAATCCCATACACCTCTGCAA
>RXIK01000091.1 GCA_004211975.1 Methanosarcinales archaeon
TGCCACGAGACCCACGGCTCGATTCAGAAGATCCAGGAGATTCGGGAACATATCACGGAAAAAGCCGCAGATGTTTATGAGACAGTCGATTCTTGGTCTGCCGAGTTCTTCCAGTGGTATGGGCGTCAGTTCCGGGTGCCATGATCCAACTCCTCGCGTGACCTTCACCCCGAGATAGTGAAGGATCTGCCCGATGGACTCGCCTCCGGTCTTTGTTGTCTCAAATCCCCATAACACGACCCCGACGCTTTCAGGATAACTGCTGTTCTTCCGCAGATATGATTTTATTGTGTTTTCTGCAATTTCAATGCCACGCTCGGATGCGGTCTGGGTTGGAATCCTGTTCGGGTCAAATTGGTTGATGTTTCTGCCGGTTGGAAGAATCTCAGGCGTTCGCACCACATCCCCTCCGAGAGATGGCTCGATAAACTCCGTGTTGAGTCCCCGCAGGCAACTCTCGATCTCAAGACCGTTATCCGAATAGTTCATTGAGACTGCAATTCCGAAAGAGAGGGTCTTCTCGAGCTCTTTTCTCTGTTTGTGACTGATCTTGATCTCGTTCTTGCTCCCAACCCCGCTTTTACCCTCCCAAATAGTGCTCTTGATGGATTCTTCGATGGATTCATCGATGGAACGGTTAACGAGTTCAGAGCTTATCGAATCGATATTGTCAAGTTGTGACGCATACTGATCCTTGTTTCTCAGTGCAAGATCGTAATCGAGCTCCATTGTTTCTGCGATGATTCTGTTGAGAGATTTCACCTCATCCCGGTCGTACCTCATGATGAATTCGGTGAATCTCTTGAGGTCTTCGACTTCGTACTGCTCTCCGAGTATGTGTAAACCTTTGGGGATGATGCTCCGTTTCATCTCATAGAGCTCTTCATGGATGTTATCGATGTTTTCTCCTCTGAATTCCAGTTCTCCTGCCTTTTCAAGGATTTTCTCCCGCACTTTCTCGCTTCGCAGAGGATTCTGCGCAACTGTTACGGTGTCGTCGTACTCATCGATCAAATCCTGAAGCTCGGTGTAATCCTCGTACAGATCTGATGTGGTATAAGGAGGGGAGTTGTAACTGATCAGCGTGCCATGAAGCCGTCTTTTTGCGATGGTTGCCTCTGATGTGTTCAGGACGTGATAGATGTACAGATGCGGCATATCACCGATCAGAATGTCGGGAAAACAGCTCGAACTCATTCCAACTTCCTTTCCCTTCGTGAATTCTGCCAGACCATGAGTTCCCACGTGAAAGACAGCATCCGCACCCCATATATTCTGCAGCCAGAAGTAGAAGGCAAGATACTGGTGATGTGGTGGTTTTGTCTTGTCATGAGAGGCTTTAGCCAGATCTGATCCGTCGAGCGGGGGTCTTGCCGGCTGAACACCGACAAATATCCTGCCAAACTTGATTCCCGGTATCAGGAGTCTGTTACCCACGGTCATGACGCTTCCAGGGGGCTCGCCCCAGTAGTGTATGACATCCTCCTGCAGTTCATCAGGCAGTGACCTGAAGAACCGGAGGTATTCGTCCATATCAATAGAAAAACAGTTTGCAATCGTCTTCTCTTTCTTAAACCAGTTTCCCGAGTTAGTTATTGCCATCTCCTCAAATAATTTGTGCAGCTCTTTCTCCGGAACCTCTACATCGTACCCGTCCTCCTTAAAACGTTCCAGCAATCTGGTTACGCTCTGGAAGACATCGAGATAAGCAGCTTTCCCGATATTCGCCTCGCCCGGTGGGTAGTTATAGATTATGACCGCGATCTTCCTTTCGCTCTCGGGTAGCCCTTTCAGCTTGATCCAGTTTCGGATCCTGCCGGTTATGCGGGAGATGCGGTCATCAATCGGTGCAACCTCCCTTGCATGCAGTTCCCCCACCACCACATCCTGCACCCCTGAGACCGGTATGGACTCGATACATCCGTCGAGTTCGGGCCAGATCACGGCAGCGATCGTCTCAATCGGCGAAAGCCCGGTCTGTGATTCCTCCCATTTCGCAACCTCCCGCGTGAACATGGGCGCCGGAGAAAAGATGGGGACGTTCAGACTCTTTAATAGCTCCTGTGTCCGCTCCGGATTCCCGCCAAGGGGACCTCCGTTTATCCGGAACCACATCAGATTAATGACCGCATCAACGATGGGCTCATCGTCTCTGAAGAAATATTGCTGTATTGCCGCCAGGTTATGGATCCCGTCCGAATAGACCGGGATGAAATTAAAATTGTTGAGTTCGTTCGTAAATGCTTTTATTGTTGTGATGTTCTGGTCAAAATGCATGCCTCCGTGAAAGAGCATGCCGATTGTTGGGTTTGCCGCTTTAAATCCGGTTGATCCGGTAAAATCATGTAGGTCGGTAAAATGCCCGTATGCTGGATGATATATCCCGTATTCCGGGAATTCAACTGGTTCTTTTGCTTTTGGCAGCTTGTATCCGAAGTATTCCCGTAGAAGAAGCACGAATAGATTATAATAATTTTCTCTGCCGCCATGCCTCCAGTACCTGGTTATCTTGATGTAGTTGCCAGCATCCTTCATGGATTTGACCGGCAGGACTTTCCCGGCGGTCTCCACAATATTCTGAGCACGTTCTATCCGTTTCCAGAGGTCTTCCGGATCCCGACCTTGATCCACAACTCCGGTTTTGGCACTGGCACTCATCTTGTCCGCCATCTTTTTCCCGGAGAATGAGCCGAGCCGTGTTATCTGCATCAACTTACCTATAGGGGTGATAAGATTCAGAACAATGTTATCCCCATCCTTCAACGCATCATAAACAACTTCGCTCGACCGCCCGCCACCCCTTATGTCGATCAGAACAATATCCGAGCTCTTCAGATCGTCTTTCAGGACCTCTTCATCGATCTCTTCTTCATCGATCTGGTTTGGATAGTACGTCTTAAAATCGATCCCGGTTTCAGTGCCGGTTTCACTGTCGTTTATGTGGTTCAACTCGTTCACTGCCTCAGCGAGTGACAATGTCGGGACGGTTGAGATACAGGTGATCTTCATAATAATCGCCTTTAATCGTCTCTTTCAAAAATAAGGAAGAGGAGAGACTCAGCTCTCCACGGGTTGCGGATGCACGAAGACACCGTGCTCTGCCACATCAAAGTCTATGCCGCAGAATTCGTTGATGTATTCCTGATGTATCGCCTGCGCATCCACGTTCTCAAAGAGATCCGGATGGAACCACTCTGCATAATAGGCGAGACCGACCACGTCCGCCAACCCACCGGAGACCTCGCCCTGCATTATGTGGATGCAGTTGTTCTTCACCGCCGGAATCTCTCCAAAGCCAGGAAGTCCTATTATCTCGTTATAATACGCTTCCAGATCACCGTCGTCATCCGTTCCATAACCGCCGCCACGTGAATTATATCCGGACGCCTGACCGATGATTACTGTTGGGCTCCTGCTCAGGACCCACTCAAGCTCTGCATACGGGTATCCCGGCGCAAGACCCGGAGGCATGTCAGCAGCTATGTTGATCCCGCCTGCCTGCACACACATCTGGTGAAGCCCGGTGCCCCTGGCAGCAGTCATACGGTTGGACGAACCGCGCTGGCTCCCGTAATCTATGAAAACCATCGGTCTATCGTCATCCGAGATTCCGGATACTATCTCTTCGATCTCATCAACATATCCATCATGCCAGTCAATATAGTTTCTGGCGTTCTCCACCTCACCAAGCAGATAACCGAGTTTTATCACATCTTCCACCACTGTTTCAGGTTTGTAAAAGTTTAAGCGGACCACAGTCAGTGACGGCTCCAGCTTATCCTCAAGACCACTGTGACCCGGATTATATATCCCGGGAGCATAAGCCATGACAATATCAGGGTTCATCTCCAGCATCTCCTCAAGATCAGGTCCGGAACCCCTGCCCACCGTTGGCAGAGTGGATAGCTCCGGGAAGAAGCTCGCATGTTCGGCTGTAGCGCTCTCTATCCCGATTATATGATCCTTTGCTCCAATAGCCCTGATAGCCTCCGTACAGTCCGAGTTCAGCGTGAGTATCTCGCCTACAGGCATGGATACCGTTTTGGTGCTTCCCTCAGAATCAATCAGCGTTAACTCCTTCTCCTTCTCAAGTATGACAAGCTCGATCTGGGTCACGTCCTGCATGTTGATCTTGCCATCATGCTTGGCATCTGAGAGTTCTGTCTTGTCTCTGTACTCGAGGATGATCAGTTCGGTGTACGTTACATCCTGCATGTTTACTGTGCCGTCCTCGTTTGCGTTTCCGAAGACGCCGAGGGTGTAGTCTGATGCTGCTGCCGGCGGAGCCAGCAAAAGCATTGTCATAGTCATTCCGACCAACATTGTATTCATTCTCATTGTATATTACCTCCTTGTGGTTCCGTTCTTGAGTGTGATTACACGCGTAATATATAACACATAACGCGTGCGCATCACAACTACGCCATACAGTACTTGAAACTTTCGGTCAGTATTGTGGCATAAAGTAGTAAACACATTGCGTATCCTTTATATCCAATATCGCAGACCACATCGCCCTTGCCGCAGTACACGCACAATCTCCGACAAGTTCACTCGATAGACACCTGGTTGTATCACCATGATCAGATTCAGATAGTATCTCTTGGTGGGTCTCATAGACTTCGGTATCGAAGTTATATTGTAACTGCTCAGGTATGGTGATTGGTCGCTCGATTGCGATTCGGTACTTTCTGGTAAGAAAAAATAACCGCGGAGGGCGCAGAGGAACGCAGAGTGTTTAACCGTTTATTTCCCCTCCGCGTCCCTCTGCGCACTCTGCGGTTAAATTCCGAAGTCCCTTGATAGTGGTTTTAGGTACCTGAGTAGTTACGTTATATTTATATGATCCACGTCGATTGTTACATGGTGAATGGTCAATGACTCAAACGGTGATAAATATAGGAATAGAGGATAAGTTATTGAAATTGGTAGACAAGATAGCAAAAATGCAACATAGAAGCAAATCAGAGGTCATAAAAGATAGTATCTCCAAATATGCCAGGTCTTTTCTTACGATGGAAGAGCTCAAAAGAATGGCGATTGAAAAGTATTCAAACGGCGATATAAACTTTGATGAGTTAGCAAGAGTGATCGGGTATGAGGAAGCACTGACGTTTCAAGTAGGCACAAGGACGATCAAGGAGAGTGTGGAACTTGCTGACAAATTATTCAAAGACTGAGGTTGTTGCAGACACTTCTTCGTTGATCTCGCTACAAACCGGTGGCGTTTTAGAGCTATCATTGAAACTGTTCGATATATCAATTCCGGAAATTGTTGTGACCGAGCTTGAAGAGGTGGCTGGCTACGATGATACGCAGGGATAAAGTGCAAGAGATGTTCTTGGGTTGATAAAAGAGGCTATGATCAGCGTCAGAGAAGTTATCAGCATTTCAGAGACAGAATCGCGGGTAGAACCAAGGGTAGATGCAGGAGAGATGGGTTGTCTGAATCTATGCAGACAGGAGCAGATACCCATACTTATAACCGATGACTGGAGGGCATTACCAAAATTAATCGAAATATCTACATCCATAAACGTCGTGGTCTCCGCATTTGTGATCCGCGCTCTACTGAACAGACGTGTGCTGACCAGAGACGATGCAGAAACAATATTGGACAGGATCGCACGCAACCGGGATTGGCTCGAGTCGAAGATCTATGAAGAATCAAAGAAATGACTAACAAGATGAGATTATGGATACATGCCAGAGAAAAAAAGTGGAGAAGAAGAGACGCCCAACGGGAGCAAATCAGTTGTAGCTCGGACTGAGCATTTGCGTTTCCGAAGACGCTGAGCGTGTGGTCGGATGCTGCTGCCGGTAATGACAGCAGCAACCCCGCGGTTATTCCGACCAGTGTCGTGTTTATCTTCCTCTGTACCGCCTCCTTATGTGTTATTCTATCAACCCACAATCGGTGGGTGCACAAAGACGCCGTGCTCGATCACATCGTAGTCGATGCCGCAGAATTTATCGATATACTCCTGGTGAATCGCACCTGGATCCATCTCCGCGAAGAGCTTCGGATGGAGCCATTTTGCCATGTAAACCATGGCAACGGGTTGCACAGGCGCAAACGCCGCGTCCCCATCGATCAGGTGAACACGACTGTCCTTCACAGCCGCGATCTCACTGAATCCGGGCACACTTGTTATCTTGCCATGCTCTTCCTCAACAATGCTCGCATCGTCGGTCTCGTAACCGCCCTTGTAGGTGAGTCCGAGCATAACTTCGATACCACGTTTACCATCTTGCTCCAGGACCCATTCCGCTTCCACCTCCGGGTATTCATCGAGTTCGGCTGCGATGTTCTTCCCGCCTGCTCGCTCACAGAGCTCGTGCATTCCGGTTCCGGTTGCACATGATTTGCAGGTGGTTTCCTTCGTCTTCCCGCTCATGAAGAGGAAGACATCCGGCTTGTCATCATCGGCAAGCTCGGATACCTTGTCATCCACTCTGCTAACATACTCGTCATGCCATGTGAGATATTCACGTGCATTCTCCCTCTCTTTGAGTAGATAACCGAGTATCTCCATCTCCGCACAGAGCGTATCGATCTTATAAAACTCGAGTCTGACCACCACTATATCGTTGCCTGTCAGCTTGTCCTCGAGTTTTTCCGTGCCTGGCCACTGCCCAAACGCAAATATCACGGCCGGGTTCAATACCAGTATCTCCTCGATATCCGGAGAATACCATTTTCCGATGGACTGCGTGCTGCTTAAATCCGGGAAGAATGTAGTCGCCTCTGTTATGCCCCTGGTAACGCCCACTATCCTGTCCTTTGCACCCAGAGCACGGATAGCTTCTGCAACATCTGTATTCAGCACGACTATCTTCTCTATCGGCTTGAAGACGGTTATGCAGTCGTCGTTGGCATCACGGATCGTGATCTCCTTCTCCTTCCCGAGGATGACAAGCTCGATCTGCGTCACGTCCTGCATGTTGATCTTGCCGTCGTACTTTGCGTCCGCGAGATCTGTCTTGTCACGGTATTCGAGGATGATCAGTTCGGTGTACGTCACATCCTGCATGTTTACCGTATCATCCTCGTTCGCATTGCCGAAGATGCCGAGCGTGTAGTCAGATGCCGCTGCTGGCAGCGTTAGCAGCAGCAGGCTTATAATTATTCCAACCAATATACTTGTCTTCATATTCACCACCAGATTTTTATGCATCCCTATCAACTCTCCTCAAACTGTGGATACACAAAGACACCATCATCAACAAGACGCTCATCAAGTCCCTGGAACTCTGTCAGATACTGTCGGTGAGCCGCTTCCGGATCCAGATCTATGAAACTATCAGGATATAGCCATTTTGCGATGTATCCCATACCCACAAAATGAGCTGTTCCGCCTAAGACGTCGTTGTTGACAACGATAATCCTCTCGTTCTCAACTGCGGAAACATGGGTCAATTCCGGGCGATCCATGATCTCATCCGCAAGATCGCTCAACTCAGTTATATCACCACTATCATACCCGCCCTCGGTCTTTGCAGCTCTGATTATAGCCGCAGGATTCCGATCGATCACGTCTTCTTCGCTCACATCCGGATAGTCAATGGCAAGATCGCGGAAGATGTTGTAGCCACCGGCAAGCTCGATCTTCTCATGCCATCCGGCATTCCCTGCCGCGGTATGATATGCTCTCCAGCACTCAATGTACACCTTTGTTCTACTATCCACAGAGATATCTTCCACCCCATCATAGATCTGGTCTAAGAATCCCTCGTAGAAATCGATCCACACCTCTGCCTCATCCCTCTTTCCAAGCAGGTATCCCAGCAGTACCGCATCTTCCACCATACTCGATGGCTTGTAGCCGTCAATCCGGATGCATGCAATCCCCTTGTTTGCATCGGTCAGCGTATCCTCAATCGCCTTGCATTTGGACGCAGAGAAGGACGCATATAGAATAACCGTATCGGGATTGCACCCCAGCATCGCCTCATAGTCCGGAGACCACACAGAACCAACACTCGGATAGTCGCCAAACTCCGGGTAGAATAACGTATCCTGAATCGTGTACTTGCTCACGCCAACAATCTTATCAGCCGCATCAAGAGCTCGCATAAGCGGCACACAATCACCATTCGGCGTGATTATCCTCTCGATAGGCTTATTCACCGTAACAATCATGTCCGCACCATCAATCACCGTCATCTCCTTCTCCTTCCCGAGAATAACGAGTTCGATCTGGGTCACGTCCTGCATATTGATCTTGCCGTCGTACTTCGCGTCCGCGAGTTCTGTCTTGTCTCTGTATTCGAGGATGATTAGTTCGGTGTATGTCACATCCTGCATGTTTATCGTGTCGTCCTCGTTCGCGTTCCCGAAGACGTCAAGCGTGTAGTCTGATGCTGCTGCGGGTAGTGTCAGCAGCAGGGTCATAGCTATTCCAACCAATATTGTGTCTGTTTTCATCGTATAATATCTCCTTATGGTTTTACTCCAATATTTGTTCATCTCAGCTCAATTCAGGATACACGAATGCCCCCTGCTCATATACATCGAACGATATGTCCATGATGTCCATGTATTCCTGGTGGATTGCCTGTGGGTCTATATCCTCAAAGCGATCGGGATAGAACCACTTTACCATGGTTGCAAGTGCTGATGGATAATTGGGTGTGATTGCGTGGTCATTCGTGATTATGTACACGCGGTCGTTTTTCACCGCTGCAACGTTTTCAAAACCAGGCAATCCTCTTATATCATCATAATATGCTTTTAGCAGCGTGTTATCATCCTGTTCATAGGGTCTTACGCCACCGCCCATTACTCTGCCCAGGATCACTTCAGGATTCTGATCCAGAACCCACTCTGTCTCTATATCACCATACTCACAACTACTACCGCCGGGATCCGAGGGGATGCATCCAGCGCCTATGTTTATTCCACCAGCCAGCAGGCAGAGCCCGTGTGCTGGATGTCCTGCTCCAATTCCCGTGCGAGTTGTCTCTGTCCCTCCCGAACTCTCTACGAATACCCGTAGCCTCTCGTCATCCGGAATTTCCGAAACTCTCTCGATTATCTCATCAACACACCTGTCGTGCCACTCGAGATACCTCTCTGCCTCATCCATCGCGTCAAAGATATATCCGAATTTTATCACCTCTTCTCTCACTGCCTCTATGCCTTCTAGCCCGCCGAGTTCCCCGATCCCGGTGCAGCCCATCCGCAGGACCGCTATATGATCTGGTAATTTATCATCGAGTAACTCGTGTGCAGGGTAGAATGTATATGCAAGAACGACATCCGGATCAACCGACAGTATCGCCTCTATATCAGGGGAGCCTCCATTCCCAATACTGGGCTTCGCACTGATCACTGGAAACCGCCTGACCTGCGCCTCGAACGTATCTCTGACGCCAACCACCCTATCGTCCACGCCCAGTATCTGAAGCATCTCGGCGCATTGGTGGTGATATACCACTATCCTATCCGTCGGCTTCTGTATCGTAACGATCCTATCATCAGAATCAAGGAGTGTTAGCTCCTTCTCTTTTCCAAGAATAACAAGCTCGATCTGCGTCACGTCCTGCATGTTGATCTTGCCGTCGTGCTTGGCGTCCGACAACTCTGTCTGGTCGCGGTACTCGAGGATGATCAGCTCGGTGTATGTCACATCCTGCATGTTTATTGTGTCGTCCTCGTTTGCGTTCCCGAAGACGCCGAGCGTAAAGTCAGATGCTGCGATCAATTCTTAATCCGGTTATATTGTGATTCATTCGATATACCTCCTTAACTCATTTACATTAAAGATGAAACCGGGATTCCACCCGGTTCGTCCTTTTAACGTTGTCTCTCACACCGCAGGGTACACAAATACGCCGCATTCATCAAGATTGTACTCTATTTGCATGAACTCTGTTAGAAACTCTTCATGAATCTCATCCGGATCAAGATCCTCGAATCGATCCGGATAGAGCCATTTTGCAACGGTTACAATCCCTATGGGTAGCTGTGCTCCGATTGAGAAGTCGCCTGAGATTATGTGGACTCTGTCGTTCCGAGTCGCCATGACATTCTCAGAGCCGGGCAGGTTCTTTATCTCCTCGTGATACGTTTTCATCGCTGTGTCATCATCCACTTCGTACCCGCCTTTGTATGATAACCCGGTGATGACCTCGGGATTCTGATCTATCACCCATTCCACCTCAACATCACCGTGATACTCGATCTGCTCTTCCGCGATGTTTATGCCGCCTGCCACGGTGCAGAGGTCGGTGTATCCGGTCTCTGATGCGTAAGCCCATCGAACAAGCGGGTCTCCGCCGGTCTTTTTCTCTCGTTCCATGAAGACGGTGACCTTATCATCATCCGCAATATCTGCGACCTTTTCCTTCACCGTATCAACGTAGCCCTCGTACCACGCAAGATATTTCGCTGTCGCGTCTCCGCTGCCGAGTACGTAGCCAAGCATCGCCATTTCTCCGGGAAGACTGTCCACCCTTGAGAGGTCCATGCGAACAACAGGTATCGTGCCAGGTATCTTGTCTTCAAGCGTTGCCGGGTCCGGGAAGTTTGTGAAGGTTATGACCAGATCCGGGTTAAGCATCAGTATCTGCTCCAGATCAGGTGCCCGCACAGTTCCAATGGACTGAAGTGTGCTAAGCTCTGGAAAAAGCCTTCCGCGTGAGATCACCGTGCTGTCAACGCCAACCACCCTATCATCCGCACCCAGCACGCAGACGGTTCCTGCATGGCGCATGTGAAGGGGGATCACTCTTTCAACAGGTGTTTTCACTGTGATCGTTCGGTCAGTTGAATCAAGAACCGTGAGCTCCTTCTCTTTTCCAAGTATGACAAGCTCGATCTGTGTCACGTCCTGCATGTTGATCCGGTCATCATACTTCGCATCTGCAAGCTCTGTTTCGTCTCTGTACTCAAGGATGATTAGTTCGGTGTACGTCACATCCTGCATGTTTATTGTGTCGTCTTCGTTCGCGTTTCCAAAGACACCAAGCGTGTAGTCTGATGCTGCTGCGGGGAGTGTTAGCAGAAGCAAAGTCATGACTATCCCGGTCAATATTCTATTCATTCCCATTATATATTACCTCCTTATACTTAATTCTGTTATTTCCCGGTGATCCCGGAAAAATATAGTCTGCAAAATGCGAGGCGTGAGCGTTGCCCGCAGCATCGCAGACCGTGTATTTCAGTGTTCAACAATTAACCGAAGTTTATAGCTCCTACTAAGTTGAGATATTAGACCGTAACCTCATCATCAGTCCACGCCGCAGGTATCTCATCTGCCCCGGTATCAGCAAGATTCCCATCAGCTATATCCAGAACGCTTGTATCGCCCTGCGAGCCTACTATT
The DNA here is from genome assembly GCA_004211975.1 of Methanosarcinales archaeon. GTDB lineage: Archaea > Halobacteriota > Methanosarcinia > Methanosarcinales > Methanogasteraceae > Methanogaster_D. The sequence continues at coordinate 11,331 of RXIK01000091.1, forward strand.
TCGAAGCCTATCGTCGCCAAAGACCCTGATCCGCTGACTCCAGCGTCACCAGAGAGTTTGAAGAGCACCTTGATCGTGTCTGAATCCATGAAACGCCAGTCAACAAGCGGCACCGTTGTGCCACCAATGCTTCCTGCACTGAC
>RXIK01000032.1 GCA_004211975.1 Methanosarcinales archaeon
CGTGGGCGTTACCATCCACACATTCTGCGGTAGGATTACCCCGAATGGAGGGGGTAGCCGGTTAGGCAATCAGTGATGCAGCTTCTTGTCACACGCAGAGTGCGCAGAGGGACGCGGAGTGGAAATAAACGGTTAAATACTCTGCGTTTCTCTGCGCCCTCCGCGGTTATTTTTTCTTACCATAAAGTACCGAATCGCAATCGGGCAACTAATCACCATACCTGAGCAGTTACCCGAAATCAAACTCAACCGGCACGAAGAAAAGGTTCTCTTACACAGTCATGGGCATAGAGGTTCCACATAAGCTAATTTCCGGCATATCCATAAGCCCGGATCACTCGGTTGGAGAAACCACGATGTTTCCAGAGGCTTTTAACCAGACGCTCTGTTGCCATCCCAATATAGATGGCGTTCTTGGAGATAGTATCTACGGGTGTCGATGGATTACTAATCTGGTTTCGGAAAACCACGCCACACCCTACTTTATACCACGTAGAAATGTGACTTTCAAAAGTATTGGAGCTCTTGGATGGTATAACCTGCAATATTTGCTCCGAAAAAATCCTCAGGAGTGGATAGAAAAATTATTGTATGTGTTAGGTCTTGGAAATGGTTAATTCAATGGTGAAGTGGCTAGAAAGATTTAGTATCACTGGATTTTTAAATAGTGGTAGGGAAGATGGTAATATGGAAAAAAGCATGATAATGGGACCTGATGTTATCTCTGAATTAACCCCCTACCTTGAAGAGAAGCATATATCGCAGTCTCAGTTGGTCAGTATCATATTGAAGGATCTTTTATTCGCAGAAAAATACGCAAAGACCAATCAGACTTATGCAATCGTTGAACAGTTTCTGGTTGATCTGTATCGTGTGGGAATTCTGGAATATAAAGACCTGTTACCTGTTCTTGGGTTTGAGAGGTCACTGGAAGTTACAAACGCGATCAGAACAGCAAAAAGGTTCAGATCATGGTCAGAGAAATAGTCTGCGATACGAGCGCGATTATCACCCTCTTCTTATCATGTTATTTATCTGGAAATGAGGATGAATACCGACACGAACTTGGGCAGTATCGGTTAATCGCTTCAAATCTGGTTTACAGCGAACTGAAAGATTTTGCAGTGCAGGATGACGATCTGGCTCTATCTGCTCAGGAATCGTTGAGTTATAATATGGATTTCCTATCTGTAGAATTGGAAGATATTGAACAATATAAAAAGATTCTTGGTGTCGTGGGGCGTAGAGGGATAACCGACTGTGACATATCCGGATTGTATTTGTCATTTGATAGAAATGCCCCGTTTTTCATTGATGATTTCAAAGCACAATTTCATTTCTCATCTTTTTTCGACGATCGTGATATATTCTTTGGTGTTTTACTGGTTTGTTCAATTCTTGCAGAATTCATGGGCGAAAAAGAAGTATTCAGTTTTATTTTTGATAAACTCGTTCCGAATCGCTGGGCGAATATATCGCTGCGCAATCTTCTTACGATAAAACATGCAGTATCCGAGTATCTGACATACTATAGTTGATGCATCATGACCGACCCCATAGCATCGGCAGAAGCCCGCGGGCTTGCCAGAGCCGCAAAGACTTATGTGGGGCAAGGCTGCCTTCGATTCCGCGAGGCGTAACTATCTGCTCGCAGCAAAGAGATACGATTGATGCATCGAAATTCACGACTGACAGGGCAGAGCGAAATACTTAAGCACGACCTTGCCCGCCACCTTTCAGTGGGATGGCTGAGACTTCGGAGATTGTCGTTGTGTGCGCCGAGGTCACATGGTGGATAATGACGGTTGACATGGACTTTTAATACCGCAAGCAAGACGTGGCGATCTTACTGTGCAGAAGAGAAGATGGGGGGCAGTGCAGTGATTGTTCTTCACTGCGGTTCAGGCAAGACGATTATGGGACTTGGAACTATGGCAAGGAGGATAATGTCTTTGCACTGCTCGGTCCGAAGCGATACGATGTCCCGTGGAAGACGCTTGAGAGTCGTGGTTATATCGCTGAAACCATCTGCACCGAGTATCGTGTCCCTCTTTCGTCTAAAGAGGAGCTTACGTATGCTCATGCCGATAAACGCGCCAAGTTCCGTATCGCAGCAGAGAACGAGCGCAAAAAGAGCTTGTGTGCGAACTTCTGGAGAACCACACCGGTGAGAGCGTCTTAATCATCGGTCAATTCATCTTGCAGATAGAGAAGCTTGTCAAACAGGGTGTTTTTGATGTATGTTTCACACGTATCTCCAGTATGTTGTGCTATTGGCTCAACTGCCAATCTCGTGTTTTTTTCGCTGGAGCTAAACACATGCCACTCAATCGATCATCCGCATTATCCCAAACCCTTAAGATATTACATGATAATATAATCAAACATATCCGGTAAGCAGAGGGTTTTATCATCAAACAGGAAATATGGATCGAGAAATACCGACCAAAGAAACTGTCAGACGTGGTTGGGCAGGCTAACACGATCGGGCGGCTGATCTCTTATGCACGTACAAGGAATCTGCCGCATCTGATGTTCACAGGTCCGCCCGGGGTTGGGAAGACTGCGTCTGCCGTATCCATAGCAAGGGAACTTTTTGGTGATACGTGGCATTCTAATTTTACTGAGTTGAATGCAAGTGATGAGCGCGGTATTGATGTGGTGCGCCATAAGATCAAGAATTTTGCAAGGATGTCGCCGGTTGGGGATGCTGAGTTCAAGATTATTTTTTTGGATGAGGCGGATGCGCTGACGTCTGACGCTCAATCTGCGCTGCGCAGGACGATGGAGAAGTACACGAAGACGTGCAGGTTTATACTGTCGTGTAATTACTCGTCACGGATCATAGAGCCGATTCAATCGAGGTGCGCGGTTTACCGGTTTAGTCAGGTCTCAGATGGTGCGATTGAGGAGAGGGTCCGGTATATTGCGGACTGTGAGCATCTTGACATCACAGATGAGGGTGTTGAGGCGGTTACGTATGTTGCCCGTGGTGACATGCGAAAAGCGATTAATGCGCTGCAGGCGGCAGCAATGCTTGGCACGACCATTGATCGTGATGACATATATCAGATAACGGCGACAGCGCGTCCTGAGGAGATCAAGAATCTCATTCTTTGTGCGTACCGGGGCGATTTTGCAGGGTCTCGCAGGGGGCTGGATGATTTGTTGACAAAACAGGGGTTGTCTGGGGAGGATATTGTCGGGCAGATATACCGGGCGATATTTGATATTGAGGAAATTCCTGATCGTAAAAAGGTTGAATCGATAGATAAAATTGGGGAGATAGATTTCAGGATTACGGAAGGTGCAAACGAGCGGATACAGCTTGACGCACTTTTATCATGGTTTGTATTATCGGGGACTAATTAGATTGGAGATTACAATGAACGATCGAGTACCTACAGGAATACCCGGGTTCGATGAACTGTGCGGGGGCGGACTGATTAAAGACCGTACCTACCTGCTGGCAGGAACTTCGGGCACCGGCAAAACGAACTTTGCGTTCCAGTTTCTGTGCAATGGAGCCACCCAGTACGATGAAACCGGCATCTTTGTCGCAACCGAGGAACGTCCTCCACAGATCCGCGAGAATCTTTCGAAGTTTGGATGGGACATTGAAGCACTTGAAGAGAATGAGAAGCTTGCGATCATTGATGCGTGTTCCACAAAGATTGGCATCCCTTCGCAGGAGCGGTATGTGGATGTGCGCCCGTTTGATATGCGCGCCACACTTGACCAGATCATTGCGATACAGGACGAAACCGATGCAAAACGCGCCGTGATCGATTCGAGCACATCCATCGGATTTCATTTCCAGGACCCGGCAAAAATCAGGATCGAACTGCTCAAACTGAGCACGACCCTTGAGATTCTGGGTCTGACAACGATCCTGACCTGTGAGATCATTGACGACACCATGCAGAGCAGGTTTGGTGTCGAGAACTTTGTGACCGAGGGCACAATCATGCTGTACAACCAGCGCCGCAAGAACGTGCGTGTCCGCAGCATGGAGATTTTCAAGATGCGCGGATCTGACCACAGCAAAGACATTCACCCGTACGAGATCACATCAAAGGGTATAATCATCCATCCACACGAAGAGGTCTACTGAGGTAATGGGGCATCAGGAACCAGGGTCACCGGGGATGCGGCTCCATGATATATTCCATATCGATCCGGCAGAACCTGTGTTTCTGGCAGAGAACAGCTTCTACGACCAGAAGCAATCACCACTCACCGAGCGTTACCTCAAAGAGATCGCCGCGGTTGCTGGAAGCGGCAGCAGTAGCAACAGTTCCATACAACTGATCGATCCAGGTAGCCGCACCCCGATTGCAGTCGCGGTTTACGTGCGTTCACAGGACACCTGCCACTGGCTCGTTCTCACAAACGTGATCTCAAAGAACACGCGTTTTCCAGGGAAAATATCTGATATCTTTGGCAGCCAGGGCGAAATTATTGAAACAAACACATCTGATCTACGCGAGGCAATAGTCGAGTATTACTCCGTATTTCTTGTGAACCGGTGGCTATGCGAGTCATGCGCGCGTGAAGAGATGCCATACCTTGATCTTGGGACGATGGTGTCGATGCGTGAACTGCTGAATGAAACGCCAGGAGGCGAAACCGGGAAACCCGATAAGCCAGGTCCTGCCGTGCGAAACAAGCGTCTGACGCGTCTTGTTCGCAAAGCAACATCCGGAAAGAACATTGATCCTGCCCGCGCAGACGTGCTTGAGATCTGCTGCGGAGACGGGAGTGCCACAGGCGTGCTCCGCGAGATCGGATGCGACCCCATCTGCATCGACCATGATATGTGCGACATTTGTGACGGACTAAAGAGCGGGGCGCTTCATGAGAAAAGATCAATTGTTCTTGACGCCGTAGAACTCTCATTGTTCTTTGACCGGGAGTTTGACTGCGTGGCAGGATTCATGATCGGTCCCATCCAGCCGTTTAACAAGGATGCGTGGGCGTCGGTGCTGCACGAATCCGTAAAAGTCGTGCGGACGCCCGGGTTGTTGATCTTCACGTTCCATAACCGGGATGAGCTTCTGTTTGCCACGGATGTGCTCGATGATTATGTAACCGATGTGGAGGTACTTGAAAACACGCCGGATATTGGATATGACCGGTGGGTATATGTTGGTTTAGTGAAATGAGGTAAAAAACACATGGAAATTATAAACGAAACACAGATCATAACCCTATGCCCGGCGTGTTCGTCGCAGGAGCTTCATGACGTGCTGAAACGGCGTGGCAGCGATCAACTGGTGCGCTGCACAGAGTGCGGCAGCATACATAACGTCGCCTTGCAGGCGCAGGCAGCCCCTGAGACCACAAGCGTCAGGATCATTGTGAGCGCGGGTGAGGACTCGGCACAGTACAACATCGAACTGCCGCCGGATCATGAGGTCTACACCGGCGACGAACTACTTGTGGACGATCCGTCTGCAGACGAGGTGCATCTGACAGAGGTTGCCTCTGTCGAGTCACACGGAGCGCGGGTGATATCGGCTGTCGCTGCCAACATCGATACGATCTGGTCACGGGCGATCGATAAGGTGACCGTGAAGGTGGCGATCCACAACGGCAGAAAAACCCGTTCGGTCAAGCTGCAGGAATATGGGGACCGGGAGTTCACGGTTGGTAGTATCGAAGATGTTTCCGGAAGCAGATACAGGATCATCAGAATCAAGACCCGGGAACAGGGATTTCGGAAGTATGCTGGCAATGTTGTCAGTGCAAAGGATATTAAGCGGATATTTGCAGAAAGGGTCTATATATGACTGATGTAACTGCCAACCACACCTGCAAACAATAAAAGCCAAAACCTTTAAAGGGTTTCCTTGCGCAGTATCAATATGGGGATCGGGTTTTGGTGCCATTGTGGGCAGCGAACCGGGGAGTGAACCATGAACACGGCAAAATATCAATCAGTACCTACCATGCTTGCGATCGGCAGCGTCGAGCTTCCGAACAGGATCGTGTTTCCTGCGTGGCAGGTGAACTATGCGAATACGGACGGAACAGTCTCGGATAAACTCACGGATTTCTACACGGCGATTGCAGACGGTGGGGGAACTGGGGTGCCTGACCACACGCAAAACCATGCAGGACGGGCTGCGGTACGGACTGCGGAAGATTGGATACAGTATTAGGATACGTGATACAACATGAAAGGAGAAACGGACAATGCAAGGCGCTTATGAGAAGATACCCGTGCTCAAGATCGGTGATTTCCTGATCACATCGATTCAGGTCGCTCTTCATGACAGACTTGCGCTGGGGCTACAGGATGACATTCTGGCTAAGATCCAGGAGACAAACGCGAAAGGGCTAATAATCGATGTGACGGCGATTGACGTCCTTGACAGCTTCATAACAAGGATACTTGTGGAGATTGCGAAGATGGCGAACATCATGGGAGTCAAGACGGTTCTCGTGGGAATGCAGCCGGCAATCGCCATAACGCTTGTTGAGTTTGGGATGGAGCTAACCGGGATAGAGACCGCGCTCAACCTTGAAAAAGGGCTGGAACTTCTCGAGAAGATTTCTCAGGAAGAATACGGGGATATATAGTGATAACATGCCTGATATGGAAGAGACCATACCAATTAAGGACGAGTATGACATAGTGACTGCCAGATCTGCTGGGAAGACGATCGCTTCATCAACCGGTTTTGGGCTTGTGGACCAGACACGAATATCAACAGCCATATCCGAACTGGCACGAAACATCCTGCGATATGCCGGGACCGGGACTGTGTATGTCAGACAGGTGACTGCAGACGGGAGAAACGGCATTGAGGTTGTGGCAGGGGATCAGGGTCCGGGAATTGCGAATCTCGATCTTGCGATGACTGATGGTCATACCACGGGCGGAGGGCTTGGCGCGGGGCTTCCTGGAACGAAGCGGTTGATGGACGATTTTGAGATTGATACCGAGGTCGGGCGCGGCACCATCGTCACAACGCGGAAATGGGTGCAGTGACATGGTCGATGATGGTGGACTGCGTGAGAAATATTCCAAACTTCTGAAAGAGTTTCTGGAGTCTGGCGACGAACGATGCATGTTAGATATTGAACTTATATCCAAGGAGTGTGTCAGGGCTACTATCGGACCTGATTATATGCTTGAGGCTCACCTAAACACGCTCAATAATCTCGTCGCCGAGTTTCCGATCACAAAGACCGTTAGCATGTTTAACAGCGCATCCGAACCGTTAATCCAGTTGATGATGGGTTATGCAACCGCATATCATGATTATATCGAGATGAATGACCAGCGGTACATGCGCGAAAAAGAACTCTCAGACAAATTAAACGAGGCAAACCGGCTTCAGGAGATGTTCATCAGCATCATGAGCCACGACCTGCGGAGTCCGCTTTCCGCAATCGTTGGTTACAGCGGGTTAATTGAGATGCGATCGAAGGATAATAAGAAGATCCATAGTTTTGCAAACAAGATAGAGACTGCCGCCGTGGATGCCGATCGAATGATTGAAAGCATGAGAACATATTCCAAACTACAAAGAGGACTTTCTGAGGATGATTTCACTGATATAGATCTTTGCGAGATGTTATCTGAAATATTAAGTTTCCTGGATGAAAAAATAGAAGAACATGGCACAGCAGTCCATATAAAATATCAGACGGACAAAAAATATCCTGTGCGTGGAACCGAGTTCTTGAAGAACGCATTTATCAATATCATCGATAATTCAATCAAATATAGCCCGAAGAATTCAACAATCACCCTGACAATCGATGAAGACAATTCTAACTGGAGATTCGGGGTTGCTGACCACGGAAACGGCGTACCTGACGAGATGAAAGAATCAGTATTCGAGCGTTTCGTGCGAAATGATAAGCGCGGGATCAAGGGGAGCGGAATCGGGCTTGCGATCACGAAATATGCGGTAGAACTTCATCATGGGACTGTCTGGATCGAGGATAATTCGGGTGGGGGCTGCATATTTAATATAACGGTGCCAAAAACATGAAAATCGAAGTGATCACGATACCAAAGGAAGGCGAAACCGAGAACGGCGACGCATATTTTGTGCGGGAAACGGACGGATGCACCGTACTTGCAGTGATTGACGGAATCGGGCACGGAGATCTTGCGCACGCAGCATCGCAGAAAGTGGTCAAGTGCCTTGAGGCATGCTGCAACCCGGATACGGATTCGAATCAGGATCTGGATTTTACGATCCGGAGCTGCCACGAAGCGCTGCAATCAACAAGGGGCGCAGTGCTTGCCATTGCACGTATCATGAATGACTCTATCCGGTTTGTAGGAATAGGGAACATAACCGCGCTGAAGGTTCAGGATGAAGAGTCACATTTCACATCGATGAACGGGATCGTCGGACGTAATCTTAAGAATGTGAAGGTTTTTTCATACCCGTACAATGAAGGTGACACCATCCTGATGCATAGCGACGGAATACGCGGGCTTGACACCGTAAAATATGACCTGTCACGTGATCTCCACGAACTCGGAGAGATAATCCTCCTGAATCATCGCGTCGATGACGATTCCACAATCCTGCTTGCAAGGTGACCCCGCCTAGCGCACGATCTTGGATATATCAAGCTCAAGAATGTCTTCGGCACCAAAGTGCTTCAGCTCGGGAATCAAGGTGTTCACAGTCCCTTTTGCAACCACCGTCTCGATCGCATAATACTCCGAACCATATAGTTTGGACACAGTCGGCATCTTCAACGCGGGCAGCGCGCCGATCACCTCATCAAGCTGGTCAGCAGGCACATTCATGTTCAACAGCACCTTGCCACGAGCTTCAATAACCGAAAGAAGCAGCATCCTGATCTCCTCAATCTCTTTTCGCTTTGCAGGATCGTTCCAGCTATCTTTGTTCACAACCAGTTTCGTGACCGATTCAAGCATCACGTCAATGATCTTTAAGTTGTTTTTCCGGAGCGTGGACCCTGTTTCAGTCACATCAACCACGACATCCATCAGATCAGGAACCTTCGCCTCAGTTGCGCCATACGAGAAGTGAATATCCACGGGAACCCCGAGTTTTTCGAAATAGTCTCTGGTGATATTTGGATACTCGGTTGTAACCCTGCTGCGCGGCTTAATCTCCTGTGTGGACTCAATCCCCTGATCAGCGGGCACCGCAATCACAATCTTAACAATCCCTGCGCCCTGCTTACTATAGGGCAGGTCAGCGATCTCAACAACGTCTGCGCCAGACTCAATCACCCAGTCATGCCCTGATATACCCACATCAAAATATCCCTCTGCAACATAACCCGGAATCTCCTGCGGACGCAAGATCTTCACTTTCTCGATCCGCGGGTCCACAATTTTCGGGCTATACTCTCGATCCGTCCTTTTAATCTCGAGATCTGCCTGTTTGAACAGCAGAAGTGTCTGCTCCCCAAGGCTACCTTTTGGTATTGCTATGTTTATCATTAAGTGTTCATCTGATCTATCTCACTAATAGTTTTCTTCTGAGGGGGGCGAGAGTTTTTCAATTTCTTCAGGATAGTATAACCTTGCTCTGAAAGTTACGCAAAAACAAAAGCTTAACCACCTGTTTTTGTTGCCACCAACAGATCATAAACAATCCGCACCTGCATCCTCAGAGATTCGCACCCCCACGACATCACGCGGTCAGGAGTTGCGCCGCATCCTTTGCAAAGTACGTGATGATCATGTCGGCACCCGCACGCTTGATCGAGAGTAATGATTCGCATATCGCCTGATCGCGATCGAGCCACCCCTTTGCACTGGCAGCCATGATCATCGCGTACTCGCCGCTCACCTGATATGCAGCCGTGGGCATTGAAAACGTGGTTTTAACCCGGTGCAGGACATCAAGATACGGGAGCGCGGGCTTCACCATCACGATGTCGGCGCCCTCGCCGATGTCCAGTTCAAGCTCGCGCATCGCCTCATCTGAGTTTGCAGGATCCATCTGGTATCCTGCGCGATCTCCAAACGCATATCCTGAATCCGCAGCTTCTCGAAACGGTCCATAGAAGCATGAGCAGTACTTGGCGGCGTAGGACATGATCGGGGTGTCGGTGAACCCATCGATGTCAAGCGCAGTCCTGATCGCGCGTACCATGCCATCCATCATGCCGGACGGCGCAACAATGTCGGCGCCTGCCCGGGCATGGCTTACCGCAACCTTCCCGAGAATGGGTAGTGTCGGGTCATTGAGCACCTGCTCAGCATCATAATCAACGATGCCGCAGTGCCCGTGTGTGGTGTACTCGCACAGACAGACATCAGTTATAATAAGTAGATCGTCCGTTTCACACCGGATATTTTGTATTGCCTGCTGGATAACGCCGTTATCGTCGTGAGCGCTCGACCCTTCTCCGTCCTTTATTTTGGGTATTCCGAAGAGGAGAACTGCCGGGATTCCAAGCTCTTTAATCTTCTTTGCCTCATCCGCGACCCTGTCCAGTGGGAACCTGTGTTGGTCTGGCATGGATCCGATCTCTGCTGGTTTCTTGATGGTTTCATCAACGAAGATCGGGCAGATCAGGTCATTTACGGAAAGCTCTGTTTCAACCACGAGATTCCGTATTCCAGGCTGTCGCAACCTGCGCATCCGTGTTTTCGGGAACATCGTATCACCTATTATGTCGCATCGATGATTAATCCTTCGACTGCTTGAGAGTGCACCACGACATTGTGTATCGCAATAATCCAGCCCACCCATTACACTTTAATATCAAGCACCCGATTATATTACTATGCCCAAGCAGCAGGACTACATTGAGAACTACGCGAGTGTAAAAAGCATCGTGCGTGAGGCCCTGCCATTTGAACTCATATACACCGTCGGAGGAGTTTTTGCCGGCATCATCCTGGTTCAGATGACTGATCAGATTGAGATGATCCCCGGGCTTCTGGTGCTCGTGCCCGCAATACTTGGAATGCGCGGCAACATCTCATGCACACTTGGATCTCGGCTTGGCAGCGCGGTACACCTTGGATTGATTGACAAGATCGATCGTAACCCGGAGCTGATTGGCAATGTGGCAGGCTCGCTTGCGCTCAGCCTGATCATGTCGATTGTGCTCGGGATCCTAGCGCACCTCTTCACGATCGCTCTTGGGATGCAGAGTGCAGGCATAGGAGTGCTCGTTGCGATAGCGGTCTTCGCAGGGGTGCTATCAGGCATCATCCTCTCCGCCATCGCCGTAGTCATAACCATCGGCGCATTCAGGCGCGGTCTTGATCCGGATAACATCACAACACCCGCTCTCGGAACGCTTGGCGATATTGCCACAATGCTCATGATTTTTCTGGCGGTGAAGGGGGTGACCTGGATATGGCATATTATACCGTAACCGGAATTGTGAAGCGCGGAATCCCTGTTCTCTGCGTCGCTGCGATCATCGGCACGATGGCAGGACAGATGCTACAGGCGAAACAGGAGATGCTGATCAATTTTTCCGTGCTTCTAATACTGATTCCCCCGCTAATTAAGATTGGCGGAGATACCGGATCAATTCTTGGAGCAAGACTCTCGTCGGCTTTTCGTCTTGGTCTAGTGGACTCCATAGGAAGCGTGGTGGTTAGAAACAGCGTTTTTGCGTGCCTGCTGATTGGATTTGCCGCCTGTCTGATGTTAAGCGTGGTTGTCTGGGTGGCAGCCATCGCATTAAACATCGACGTCGTGTATAGTACGCTGCTTAAACTAATACTGGTCGCCGGATCCATTGATATTGTCGTGGTCTTTGCCCTAACGATCTACATCGCATTTCTGGCGCATAAGTACGGACTTGATCCGGATGACGTCGTGATACCGATCACCACCTCAATCGGCGACATCGTAGGGATCGTATCAGTCTTTGTCGCAATCCGGATGGTGATGTAAACCGGATATAACCTGCGGTGTATGGTGGTGGTGGGCAATACTTTTAAATGCAAGTGTATTATCATGCCATGAGACTTGTCTTTAAATAGATTAATCGTCGCAGCCAGAGAAAAAGCTACAATTATGATTAGTTTCGTTGTTTCATCCAATTTAATCCACTCTTAAAGCCGAAGATACATCACTTGCTGTGCACCTGAATCTGCAGGGGCTGTGCTTACACGCTGGATCCCGGGGAAATCTGTGTCCGGTTCTGTGAGGGCGCTCATAGTAACCCAGGGGCTATTACCACATCAAAAGGTGCGCCATGAGTCCCACTCAACAGTAACACAGAGTTTTCTTGCCAGCCATTACTCACAATCCCGCTTACAATAGATCACATCTCTCTGTGACCACCCATAACCCCATGTGACCCAAACACCATATAATATGACAGCCCCCCATATCCCAATCCTTAAGACTCATACCGTTTGATATAACGTGCGATGTGTTTGGTCTGCCCACACCCCATGGTTCACAAAACCATCAGGAGCGGCTTGACCGGCAGCATGTTTGGAAATTTGTGACAAAAAAACTATGGTACTTGATAAACTTGGTGATTCACTTCAGAGCGCAATAAAGAAGATTGCTGGTGGCGGGCGCGTTGATAAGCGTGCGGTGGACGAGATGGTCAAAGACATCCAGCGTGCGCTCCTGCAGGCGGATGTCAATGTGAAACAGGTGATGGAGCTATCAGGGCGGATACGCAGCCGTGCACTGGACGAGAAACCGCGGGCAGGCGCAAGCGCACGCGAACACGTGATCAGTATCGTGTACGCCGAACTTGCAAGCATGATCGGTGAGAGCACGTCCCCATCACTCTCGAAACAAACACTCATGATGGTTGGGCTGCAGGGCAGCGGCAAAACCACGACCACGGCAAAACTGGCGCGATACTTCCAGCGAAAAGGGCTGAAACCCGGCGTAATCTGCGCAGATACGGATCGTCCTGGAGCTTATGATCAATTGAAGATGTTGTGTGACGATTTAAACATCACATTCTATGGGGAACGTACCAATGACCCAATTGGAATCGTTGAGCGGGGACTTGCTAAATTGGGTGCGCATGATGTTAAAATTATTGATACTGCTGGCAGACACTCACTTGAAAAAGACTTAATTACACAGATGGAGGCAATCCACGCGATTGCACATCCGGATCAGAAGCTGCTTGTGCTGGACGCAGCGATCGGGCAGCAGGCAAGAGACCAGGCTCGTGCGTTCCATGACTCAATCGGAATCACCGGTGTTATCATCACAAAGCTCGATGGCACAGCAAAAGGTGGCGGTGCGCTCTCCGCAGTATCAGAGACAAAAGCCAGGATTGCGTTCATCGGTGTTGGCGAGACCCCTGACGACCTCGAAAAGTTCGAGACCGACCGTTTCATCTCAAAGCTTCTTGGCATGGGCGACATCAAAACCCTGATTGAGCGTGCGGAAGAAGTGTTCACCGAGGACGAAATCGATGTTGAACAGATGATGCAGGGCAAGTTCACGCTAAAAGACATGTACTCCCAAATGGAGGCGATGAACAAGATGGGTCCGCTTAAGCAGGTGATGAAGATGCTGCCTATTGGCGGCGTAGGCAAGATCTCGGATGACATGTATGGCGAAACCTCCGATAAGATGGCAGGGTACAAGATCATCATGGACTCAATGACCGAAGCCGAACTGCTCGATCCGAAGATCGTTGACAGCTCGCATGTCAAGCGGATCGCACGTGGCTCTGGCACAGGCATCGAGAATGTGCGGGAACTGCTGAAATACCACCGGATGATGCAGAAGGCGATGAAAGGGCTTCGTGGCGGCAGGTTCAATATGCAGAAGATGATGAAGAAGCTCGGTATGTGAGCGGCGGGGCGACCACTAATGAAAACTGCGAAAGTTGTGAACAGTATGAACCGCGTGAACCCTATGAAAATTGCTGTCGCCAGCGGGGACGGAATCGGAAAAGAGGTTATTCCAGCCGCGCTCCAGGTGCTGGATGCGCTCTCACTCAATATAGAGAAGGTTCCGGTCGAAATTGGGTATGGCAAGTGGAAACGCACCGGTAAAGCGATAACTAATGATGATCTTGATCTGCTCAGGTCGTGCGACTGCACATTCTTTGGTGCGATCACAACACCACCGGATCCGGACTACAAAAGCGTTCTTGTCAGGATCAGGCAAGAATTCGACCTGTACGCCAATATACGACCGGTTAAAGGCATAGGCAAAGGCAAAAACATCAATTTCACAATCGTCCGCGAGAACACCGAGGGCATGTACTCTGGCATCGAGCAAGTCTTCCCGGATGCCGTGCACTCAACACGCGTCATCACCCACAAGGGCAGCGAGCGTATTGCAGAATATGCATGTTTGCTTGCCCGCGAAGACAAAGACAAAGAAGGAGACCGCCGGACACACCCAAAACGCCTGACCATCGTGCACAAAGCCAACATCCTAAAGTCATGCAATCTCTTCAGAGAGGTCTGCATCAGTGTCGCAGACAAACACAAAGTTCCATGGGAAGACATGCTCGTTGACGCAACAGCCCACCGCATGGTGCTGGATCCTGAGCGGTTCGAGCTAATCGTGACAACAAACCTCTTCGGAGACATCCTGAGCGATATGGCTGCTGCACTAATCGGCGGACTTGGACTCTGCGCAAGCGCAAATATAGGGGAGAACTATGCGTTATTTGAGCCAGTGCACGGAAGCGCACCGGACATCGCTGGCAAAGGACTTGCAAACCCAATCGCAGCAATCCTAAGCCTCGCAATGATGCTTAAATGGTACGGTAAAACAAAAGAGTCTGACGCGGTGCACGACGCAGTCGCCCATGTCACGGCTGCAGGTATCACAACACCAGATCTTGGCGGTCGCTGCTCAACAATGAAAGTTGCAGACGCGGTCACTGCTGCAATCGAAACGCGGTAGATGAAAAACGGTCACATAGCAGTGTCGCGGGACTTTGATTTGATGCTCGCATAGCTCACCTGCCCAGCACTTCAAACATCCCTTTAAAATGCGAATCGAACGTGATGATCTTCCCGATATTCTCCTGCTGCATCACTGCCATGGTGGTCGCATCAGTGAAACTTATCCGCTTATCAAAAAGCCTGAAAAACAGTTCCCTTGCCATATTGAGAACAGTGTCATCAATGATCCTCATCTAAATGCGCGGTGAGAGCATAACATTGGAGATGTCCTGTGCCACGGTCATATTTCCAGTGCGCACCATCGCCAATGTCAGGGTCTCGTCATAGATGAAATCGGAGACTTTTTATTATTTTCTGGTTACCCGGGGTTATCCGGTGTAAGCACAACTGATAAAATTGAGCGCTATCGATCTGAAAAGTCATTTATATCGTTAATCTGTGAAATCAGTGTTAATCTGTGGCTAAAAGTTTTATTTGCCACAGATGAACGCTGATTCCACTGATTTAG
>RXIK01000033.1 GCA_004211975.1 Methanosarcinales archaeon
GATCTGTTCATCAAGCTTGAGCGATCGTGCGATTTTTGCTCCGATCACCACGTGCTTGATTTTTTGGGATTTGGCACGTCCGATGTCGTGTAGCAGTGCGCCGATTGTCACCAGTTCGAGGTTGGCTGGAGCCGGGTTGTTGTGATTGCCGTGTTTCATGTTGTACTGCTCCGCAATCTCGCAGGCGTATTCTGCGACTGTCTGGCAGTGCTTGATTATATCTTGTGAGCAGCCGGCTTCGCGGAGCCGGTTGGTGGCTTCTTCCGGGGTCATCTGTTGCCTGTCATGATTTTAGTCTTCATCTGGTATCCTGTGGAAAACAACTTTGAATATCTGTTTATCCCTGTTATTCACCAGGTCCAGTTTAACATCGTTTTCCCGGCACAGTCTCACCATTCTCGGAACTCCGCTGCCTCGTCCGCTGTACCTGAACTTTTTATCTCGCTCTAGAAATGAAAGAATCGCGGGGTTTCTTTCGATGTGGACTCCATACACCATATTCTCCTCATTTACGGTGTTTGGGAGGATTCCCGGGCTTATTATTTCTAACCGATTCTTAAAGATATTGATAAATATTGGTGCATTTATAAAATAGTCTCTATGAATAATTGCATTTGCCACTGCCTCCATAAAAGCTTCTCTTGGGATCTCAAGTATCGGAGGTGCGTTTACATTCCTGTTTTTCTGAAGTCCATGCAGGTTTCTCCGTATGAAACTAACACCCGACTCGAATTGTTCTATAAGCCGTCCGTCTATCGTCTCACTATCTTTATATTCATTTGAGTATATATCGTTACCTTTGTAATATGTCGCCTTTATGACAAAGTGCGGTCTTACTCTCTCAGGCGACCTACCAAACAACAACAGTCCTGCAAGCGTCAATTGCCCATTTTTAACGAGTCTGAGATTTTCAAGCAATTTCTCGAAAGAAACATCTATATCTTCTACTTTTTCCGTATAATATTGCTCATAAAAGCGTTTGAAGTAACCCACGTCAAAATCTTCGATTCCTGCACCGGTCTCAACTTCATCAGCAAATATAAAGCCAGATGATTGCATAAGCCCCACAAGTTCCTCCCTTGTTGCTCTTCTTTTATCTGCTCCGCTTTTCACCCAAAATTCAGTTGTATTCACTGCATAAGGTTTGTTGCGCCCTTTTGGCACATGGATTATCAAAACCCTCCTGCCAGCACATATTAAAATCTCCGTTTTAACAAATATCGGTGGCTCTATTTTTGAAGAACATGCACTGGAAATCCATTGATTTAATCGACTCACATCATCCTTGCCAAGCCCCCCTAATTCTCCGCTATCCGCGATGCCGATGTATATATTCCCACCATCTGAATTGGCAAAAGCACATATCTCCACGGTAAGCTTATCTATACTATAAAAATTAACCTTAAATTGATTAAACGAATCCTCACCCCTATTCATAACGTCATTGAGCTTGAGACAGTCCATGTTCACCTCAATATCATGATTAATCCTGTGCACAAATTGTGAAAGGAGGGTAAACCCCCCTTCACCTTTCGTGCACTTGCCGGTCTCTCACGTCCCCATTGTCCATGAATGCAGATATTTATCCTGCTCTGGCGTTAGTTTCTCGAGTTTTATACCCATTGCATCAAGCTTCAGGCTTGCAACCTCGTCATCAATCTCGGATGGCACTGTGTAAACCTGATTCTCCATTGAACTGCCATTTTCTACGATGTGCCTCACGCAGAGCGCCTGGTTCGCGAAACTCATGTCCATGACTTCCGGAGGATGCCCGAACGCTGATGCAAGGTTGACCAGCCTGCCTTCCGCAAGCACATAGACGCGGTTGCCGTTTGAGAGCACGTATTCTATCACGTCCTCTTTCATCTCGTTTATCCCGACCGCAATCGATGCCAGCGCGGGTATGTCGAGTTCAACATTAAAGTGTCCCGAGTTTGCAATGACTGCCTGATCACGCATCACCTCAAAGTGCTCCTTTCTGATCACTGCGATGTCGCCTGTGACCGTTATGAACAGTTCGCCGATCCGTGCCGCATCCAGCATTGGCATGACCCGGTAGCCGTCCATCACAGCTTCGAGAGCCTTTCTCGGGTGCACCTCAACAACAATCACGTTTGCGCCAAGCCCTTTCGCCCGCATGGCAACGCCCCTGCCGCACCAGCCGTACCCGACCACGACCACGTTCTTTCCGGCAAGCAGTATGTTGGTTGCGTTCATGATTCCGTGGAGCGTGCTCTGCCCGGTGCCGTACCGGTTGTCAAACATCATCTTGGTCTCGGCGTCGTTGACCGCAACCACAGGATATGCGAGTGCGCCGTCAGCAGCCATCGCCCGCAGCCGGATCACGCCGGTAGTGGTCTCCTCACACCCGCCAATGATCTCGGGAAGGAGTTCCGGGTGCTTGCTGTGCACCTGCGCTATCGTGTCTGCACCATCATCGAGCGTTACGTGCGGACCGATCTTAACCGCTTCCTCGAGGCATTCATAGTATTCCTCGTCGTTTTCACCCCGGAATGCGAACACCTTGACTCCGTCAGCCGCAAGAGCTGCTGCAACGTCGTCCTGTGTGCTGAGTGGGTTTGAGCCTGCCAGCGCAATATTTGCGCCGCCATCACGAAGCGCAGTGATCAGGTTCGCGGTCTCAACCGTCACATGCAGGCATGCGACAACGTTTACACCTTCAAGCGGTCGTTCCTTTGCAAAGCGTTCCCTTATGATTTGGAGCACAGGCATGTGCCTGCGTGCCCACTCAATCCTGTGTGCGCCCTCTTCTGCGAGAGCCATGTCCTTTACGATATGTGATTTCATGTTATCTTTCCCTCTGTTTTGGCTGTCTTTATGTGATTGCGATGGTCATCAGTCTGGTTTTGATCCCTTGCGAAATACATGCAGCCACCTGATGCTATAGCACTCTTGCGTTATTCCCTAATATTACTCCCCTCATTTTATATCATTCGGTTATCTGCACACCTACCATTGCCTGCTCACACGATCTATTATCTGTGTCGTGGTACATAAAGAGTGAGGGATTTCCAAACATGATGGTTTAGTCAGGATATACCTTCTGCAGCTATGGTTGTGTTGCCCATGATAAATTACGATTGTTGCTCGCATATATCTTTGCACCTTTAATTGGATGATCTCTTCCGGTTTATTTGTAGTTGGCACTTTGCCGACGACCGCGATCTTGTCATCAACGACGGCGGGGGTCATCATAATCGGTGCCTGTTGCCTTCCGCACTCAGTACGCGGTGTTTTTCAACAACGCCCTCTCAGATTCGCTCCTGAACCTTTTTTGTGGTGTCATAAGCCACCTTGCATTTGGCGCAAGGGGGGGGGGGCTGATCCGAACACTTTTACAATTACATCAATATTCATATCCTCTATTCTTATCTCCATATATTATTTCCAGCCACAAATCACGTGGTGGTAGCAATGATTGCAGTGGTTGTGATA
Organism: Methanosarcinales archaeon; assembly: GCA_004211975.1. Taxonomy (GTDB): domain Archaea; phylum Halobacteriota; class Methanosarcinia; order Methanosarcinales; family Methanogasteraceae; genus Methanogaster_D. The sequence continues at coordinate 3,457 of RXIK01000033.1, forward strand.
TGGATTGCTGCTTTTTTGAACCCAATGATCCTTTGGGATCACAACCCTTATTCGGCAGGCTGAGACCTGGGTCCGGCAAGAAGGGGTGCAAGTGCAGGATCCTTGCCCCTGCCCATGCTCATGCCCACGCCCAGTTCCATCAGGGTATGGGCAAACGGAGCCTCTGTGAGCGTCGTGAAGTAACTCACAGCCCAGATCAGGGAAGCTAAGAGTGTCAGGGAGATTCCGCTTCCGCCAAGATACGCGGTGGTCGAGCACCCTGGCAGTATCGCGTCGATGCTGTCACCTCTGCGATAGATGCCTGCTACGGTCGGAACGATTGTGCATGAGCATACCGCCAGGAAGATGCCGGATATTGCAGCCCGTGGGTGGGTGATCATCGTCTTTTGCCAAGGTTCAGATCATATTGAATAATATGAGCACGCCCAGTGCCACCAGAATTACCCCCGTTGCCAGCCTTATCAGTGCTCTTTTCTCTTTCCTGAATCTGTCTATCTTTGTGGGACTTAACCCGACGACAATAGCGGTTCCGATTACCAGTATGGGGAGGATTACACCAAAGTTATACATGCATAAATATACTATCCCCCTAAGTTCCGCTTTCTGCACCGCGATGAGGTTTAGTATCGTCAGGTAAATCGCACCCACACACGGCGCTTTCACAAGCGAAAATAGAGCACCCAGACCCAGAGCAGAAAGACAACTATTTTTTTTAACCAGTTTTCTCATCACGCCCTTTGTAAACCTGGAACTCTCGAAGAGTGATTTTGACTTCACTTTTATGTAAACGTAGTCGTAGATGTGCATGATGCCCAGTGCTATGGTGATTGCACCAAGAACGAGGTTTAATGAACGTAAATCACTTGCAAATGACAAAAGCCCGATTCCAGTCAGGAGATACACCAGAAAAATCCCGAGAGAGAAGACCACAATAAATTGCACGACCTCCAACTTCTTCCCTGTATCTGATAATATCATCGCCGCCATGAACGCCACCACCGCAAAAAGACACGGATTTGCCCCGGCTATCAACCCTGCCAGAAAGACTGTGAATAAGGTCAACGCTATCGATATATGGATGATCCCCGTATTTGATACAGCATTCTTCTCAGCTTCTCCGCTTTTGTAGGTTACTATGGCGCTTCCTATCTTATGATTTCCAGAAGGTGCTTTTGAATCCACCTGGGCAGCATAAGTTATGTTTTTCGCATCTCCCGCATACAATGTCCCGTTCCATCTTATTTCGTCTTCATTTATCCTGAAAAAATCAGGATACTGGTCGATCATGAACACATCGGTTGTTATATTCTTCTTATTTACCATGGAGATCGTTATCGTGACATTCTCTCCAGGATATAACCTGACCGGACTGATCTCCTTGTACACCGCTATCTCAGGCTCATAAAGCGACTTGTTTATCGAATTTACGAGAAGACGCTCCAGTTTTAAGAGATCGTTTTCATAATCGCTGTACAGTATGATCTCGTTTCCCTGCACCACCATCGAAGGAATCTCAACGATCCCGTACTCATCCATTATCTCGATTCCAGTGGCTGTATTGGAATTGTATTTGCTGATAATTATCTGACTATTTAGCTGCCCGCCAAGTTTCTCAAGTACCCTTTCAGCATCCTCACAGTGCGAACAATCCGGATCAAAGAATATTATTATGCTCGCTGTTTCGTTTGCAGCATACACAGTAAATGGTGCTACCAGAAATACGGCGATGACCACAAGCGCAGCAATCTTCATGCGCCTACTGTTTCAGGGCAACACCGTGCGTCGCGTTTGCAACGGTAACGTTATTATAAACCACTGAAGTGTTGAAATAATACGTTCCCGGGTCTATACCTGAGCAGGATGGGCATGCAGGCATCTTGTATGTGAACGTCACATTGTTAAGCCCGCGGGTCAGGTTTGTGGTCGCCTCCTTGAATAGCAGGTTCTTACCACGCTTGTTTGTGACCCCTGATACATTGGCATAGACCTCACTCACGTCTGTTGCGGATTTGAGCACCACTGTGATATTCATGATCTCACCTGGTGGTACGTGTCATTGTCTGTGGTTACGTTCTCGATCTCCACCGAATCGGTAATGGGTTCGGTTACGCATCCGGTGAGCAGCACTACCGCACAGATCAAAACTCCTGCGATTATCAGTCTTTTCACCGGTTTATTCTTGTTGTTTTCAGCCATAATTGATTCGCATCTCTTGTTTGCAGTGCGTGTCGGTTATCGTCATAGATAGCCACCATCAAACGATGCCCCGATCCACGGCAGCAGATAATACAGCCCGAAAGCAACAAGAAGCACACCAGCAGCCTTTTTGAACCAGATCCCGAGATGTGCTGTCTTCTCTGCGTACGTCTTCACTCCGACTGCGCCGCTTGCGATGAACGGTATCGGTGCGCCAAGCGCCATGCCATAAGCAAGCATCAGCACCAGACCGTGCGCAATGTCTGCCTTCACCGCCACCATAGTGAGGAGCGCAATCAGAATCGGCGTGCTGCATGGATAGATCGCAAGCCCGAATAGGATGCCCAGAATCAGTGCGCCAAGGAGCCCGTGCTTGACCAGTCGGTCTCTTGCCGCTCTTAACATATTGTGTCCTGTCGCCATGTTGACGTGGATCACATCGAGCATGAGAAGCCCGACAATGATCAGCACAGGTCCCATGATGATGCTGGCAGCAAGTCCGGAGTATGTCTGCACCACACTGCTCGCATGGATGCCGATCAGTGCAGCGGAGACGCCCATCATGGCATACGTGATCGATCTGCCTGTGATGAATGCAAGACCTGCAAGAAATCCCCGTATCCAGCCGGTTGAGACCGCGTCATCATCCTCTGCGCCCATGATGTATCCTATGATCAGGAGATCCACGGTCAGGGCACACGGCTCGATTGAGACCACAAAGCCAGCCAGAAGCACAGATGCAAGGCTAAGATCCATTCCGCAGTGCCTCATCGATCTTCTTGCGCATCGCCTCTACGAAACGATCATGATCGTCAGAGTATGTGAATGCATCCGGGTACACCGCATGGTTGATGTATACCGATACATATCTGACACTATACTCTGCCGCGGTCTTTCGATCGGTCTCTGCATTCACCTCCCGAAACGTGATCGTCCCATTCGCCACCTCGCCACTGTAGTATGTGTGCAAAACCTCCTCCAGTAACTGTCCCGTGACAATACAACTGGTGCATCGGCGGGTCCCGTGGAATAGGATGATCTCAACCGCTGGTTCGGTCTGGCTTTCCTCATTGTTAGAATCTTCTGGTGTGACCATGTTGGCAGAGCCGTTTTTATCTGGCGACGAACCGTCTTCTGTGACACACGCCATGGACATGCTCGAGAGCAGCACGATCATAACCAACGTTATACATTTATTTCTGTTCATATTCTTCACTTGAATTGCGCTTAACGAGATTCATGCCGTTGTACACTCTTTATCCTTGTAAAATTCCCTGTATTCCTTCAGTAATGCCTCAGCATACGCGCTGACTGCATCCGCGGGAATGTGATTGTAAAACGATGCCAGATTCACGATTTCTTCACCATTGACATCGTCAGGACTCTTTCCAGAGTTGTACAACTCTTCAAAGACTCGGTCCAGCTTTGCAAGACCTATAGTGGCATTCCCGATATTCACAAGTGTCCGCTTCACATCCTCTGGAGAACAGCAACAACATCCACCTACCATTGTATCACCTCATTTATATGCTTGTATTTGAATACTGACAATCTTCCCTGCAAGTCTGTCGTCCATTCCATGATCACAAAAAGGATGTTTTGCAACGACCGTAACATCTCGAAAACCCGCTTTCGTAATCGTGTCCAGATATTCTTGCGTCTCCACGGCTCCTGCGATACATTCGGTCCACGCGTCAAAGCTCTGCCTGATATCATCCGGAAGTTCTCCTTCGGTTACAATGTCAGATATAAGAACCCTGCCATCAGGCTTTAAAACCCTGAACACCTCTTTGTAGGCGGCTAATTTATCCGGGGAGAGGTTGACTACGCAATTACTTATGACAACGTCAATAGAATCATCCTCAACAGGCAAGTTCTCTATTTCGCCTGACCTGAACTCAACGTTCTTGTAGTTGCCCAACCTCGCGTTCCCTCTTGCTTTCTCAAGCATCTCAGAGGTCATATCTACGCCGATAACGACCCCGTTCTCGCCGACTTTTTGAGCTGCAAGAAAAACATCCACGCCTCCGCCAGAACCAAGGTCCAAAACGGTTTCACCTGCTTTTAATTCTGCCAGTGCTGTTGGGTTGCCACAACCAAGCCCCATCACAGATCCTTCCGGGATATTTCTGATTTCTGCCTCCGAATACCCTATCGATTGTGCCTGTTTAGCAATATCTGTGTTGCAACTACAACATGAGCAACAAGAACCCCCATTTGATGCAATACTGGCATAGTGATCCTTTACAAATTGTTTAATCTCCTTTGCATTCTTCATGATTCTACCTCGAATTTCAATCGACTTTCACATCTTCGATCGGATGATCTCTTCCAGTTTCTTTTCAGTCGGCACCTTGCCAACGAACGCGACCTCGTCGTTGACCACAATAGTCGGAGTCATCATGATCCCGTACTTATCGCCTTCTTCACTAAGAGCGCTGTGCTTTTCAACCAGGGCGCCCTCGCAGGTCCTCTCTGACACCTTCTTCGCGATGTCATAAGCCACCCTACACTTGGCGCAAGGGGGCTCCGATCCAAATATCTTTATAATTACATCCATAGTATTATCTCCATATCATATTTCCAGCCACAAATCCCGCTGCGGTAGCAAGGATCACAGTGAGGGTGATATAAACCGCCGCCTTCCGAAGACCAATCACCCTCTCGATCACGATCATGTTCGGAAGCGATAGCGCAGGTCCCGCAAGAAGCATCGCAAGCACAGGACCCGCACCCATCCCGAGCCGGGTGAGCGAATCGATGATCGGGACCTCAGTGAGCGTTGCAAAGTACATCAGCGCCGCTGCAACCGACGCTACCAGATTACTCTGCATCGAGTTCCCGCCAACAAATCGCACAACAAGGTCTGCCGGCACCATCTCGACGATCATACCTGCAAAGAACACCCCCACCAGCAAAAGCGGGAATATTTTCGCGGTAAGATCCCACGTCTCATGCATCCAGTCGTGGATCTGCTCATCATCAAACCACTTTCTCGAGATGTATGCCGTCAGAAGCACCAGAGGTCCAATGATCAGCCCCCTCCACAACCACGTCTCGATGACGCCACCGAGCACAAGGATGGCGAGGAGAAGCACGAAGATGGCGGTCTGGTGCAGCGGGTCGATCTCGCTCTTGCCAGCAGCCGAGATCATCCGGCTTTTCGCACCATCCTCACTTCGGAAGATCGCAGCCATGATAAGCCCTATGACGATTGAGATGCCAACCGCAGCCACCGCACGGGCAGCGCCGATCTCAAAGCCAAGTATCTGTGCAGTGTATACGATTGCGAGCATGTTGATCGCGGGCGCTGCGAACAAGAACGTTGATGCAGGACCGATGCCAGCACCCCGCTTATAGATTCCTGCAAATAGCGGCAGCACCGTGCAGGAGCAGACCGCAAGAAGCACGCCACTTACCGATGCCACACTGTACGAGATGTATTTGGGCGCATCAGCTCCAAAGTAGCGCAGCACCGACTCTTTCGAAAACAACGATGCAATGGCACCTGCAAGAAAAAATGCGGGCACGAGACACATCAGTACATGCAGCGCCAGATACTCCTTCAGAGTTTCGATGCCAGCCAGAAGCAACGTTTCGATTGTCATGATTTAGTCTCCTGAATCCAGATACCTAATGGCAAACGTTATTTATGGCGACTGCCATTATTTCAATAATGTTTGTAATCCCACTTAAATGTTGTGGTTTCAAAAAGATTTGAAATAACTTGGAGATGTTTGAAATTATGAATGAGATTGTGATACCTGATTCGATCCGATGTGAACTGGCGGGAAAAGGCGGAATCACGGCGATCATGGAATTGCTGCCCGACAACCAGACAATAGAAAATATCGTCTCGGTCGCACGTGCACTATCAGATCCTGTGCGAATCAGGGTGCTCTTTGCACTCTTCATGCAGCCGATGTGCGTCTGCCTTCTTGTTGCGATGACCGGGTATGCGTACTCGAAGATGTCGTATCATCTCTCGGTGCTAAAGGAGAGCGATCTAGTGTGTTCACGGCAGAAAGGGAATTATTTGATCTATTATCCGACCGATCTTGGCAGGAAAGTCGTGGAAGAGATTGAAGGCTGGTGATTCAACCGTTGCGGCGTTGCTGGCAGTTTACATGATCGGGGCGTTGGATCAGTTCGATCTTGATTGCAGATGCTACACAGATCCACTCAATGTCCGTGACCACCTGACTCACATTCACAGTTCAGCCCGCACAAAGTCTCATCTTTTCTCGCTTTTATGCATATCTCGCATATCCTTGATGTCTGGTTATCAAGATTGCCCGCAGCGATATCGTTTGCAAGATCGTGTATGGCATCCAGGACATCCTCTTGAAACTCAATCTTAGAGCCTCGTTTGTTGGATACATACTGTGAGACTGCCGCCTGTGTGATCCCAAGTATTTCTGAGATCTTTTTTTGGGACATCACCTTTGCAAGTTCCTTTGACAGCTCGGATCTTATGGCAGGAAGCACATACCAGACCACATTTTCGCAGGGAAATTTCATGTTACAATCACAACCTTTATGTACTTAACAATTGTTAAGTTAGTCTGCACGCATATAAAATGAAGTGTTTATCATTCCGAGAACATCGGAACAGATCTCGAATGTCGCCCGAAACAGAGGAATGGTGAATAGTGCATTGTGGATGGTGAATAGTGAATGAAACTAAGATCATGCATAAAAAAATACAAAAAGGATACACATCGCGCAGTTTCACCAGAGGAGACATTATCCCGCATAGAACCAAAGATGCAGGTAGCTGGCATAACAAGGGTTGCCGACATAACAAACCTTGATCGAATTGGAATACCAGTCTTCTCAAGTATCCGACCAACCGCAGAAGGTGGTGCGATCTCGGTTTACAACGGAAAAGGTGCAACACCCGCGGAGGCTAAAGTCTCGGCGATGATGGAAGGTATCGAGCGCTACTCGGCAGAGGTTCACGACCGGGAACTTGTGACCGGGAAATTCTCGGAAATAAGCAGGAGCGAGAACACTCTGGATCCTGATGAATTGATCCTGCCGGAACAATCGGATCACGACCAGAACATCCCATGGGTCACGGGCTATGATCTAATGAATGACGAGGCTATATTCGTGCCGGCAAGTGCGGTATTTCATCCACTCTCTGACAGCCATACACAGATCTTCCGGACGAACACGAACGGCTTGGCATCCGGAAACACGATCGAAGAGGCAATATTTCACGGGCTTTCCGAGGTGATCGAGAGAGATGCATGGTCCCTCGTTGAAAAATCCCGAAATACCGGTCCAACAGTAACAAACCTTGGAAATGGAATGATTAATGATCTGTTGAGTAAATTTGCGGATGCAGAGGTTTCAGTGCACATCAAGGACATAACATGCGATGTAGGGATCCCGACATATGCTGCTGTTTCAGACGATATCCAGCTAAAAGATCCTGCACTCCTAACAATCGGGATGGGAACGCATACAAATGCTCATGTCGCGATCCTGAGGGCAATAACCGAGGTTGCCCAGAGCAGGCTGACCCAGATACACGGCGCAAGAGAAGACACAACAGTTGCGGAATTTCGAAAAAAGATCGGCTATGAACGGACAAAAAAGATTAACAGGCACTGGTTTGATACATCCGAGGAAAAAGACTTCAATGACACCACATCGTTTGATAGCGACGATTTTCTGGATGATATAAGATATATGATTAAGAATCTTGAGGGCGCTGGTCTTAATCATGTGATCACTGTGAACCTGACACGCGATGAGACCCGCGTCCCTGTTGTCAGGGTGATCGTTCCAGGACTTGAGGTCCATGCGATGGATTCTGAGCGGATCGGGGTGCGATGCAAAAATGAGATCAAAATCAAAAACCATCGTCTTCATAGGACCAAGTCTCGATAAAGAGATCGCAAAGAGCATTCTCGATGCAGAATACATGCCGCCCGCAAAAAGAGGAGACCTCTCAAAAGCGGCTAATAACAATGCAGAGACCATATTGCTCATAGACGGAGTATTCTTCCAGGATTGTGCGGTAGCACACCGGGAGATACTCTATGCTCTGAAAAAAGGGGTCAGAGTGATCGGATCATCAAGTATGGGAGCACTCAGAGCCGCTGAACTGGATATATACGGCATGAAGGGAGTTGGGAAAATATACGAGCTATATAAGAATGGAAAACTGGAGTCAGACGATGAAGTTGCGCTCTTCTTTGACCCAATATATTTCAAACCACTATCCGAACCATTGATCAACATACGGTACAATCTCAGAATAGCTGAGCAAGAGGGAGTGATCGACAGAGAGACCGGCGAGAAGCTTCTGGAAATTGCCAGATCATTGTACTTCCCTGATAGGACCTATGAGCGAATAATTGACCTTGCAAAAAGTATGGTGAGTGGCAACGTGATTACACGATTTAAAATATTTCTGGATCATGACCGGAGAGACCTGAAGACGGAGGATGCAATCAAAGCACTTGAGATGATACGAGATACCAACGAGGTTATGAAATGAAAGTTAAGGTAAAAACATTCGCAAAATTCAGAGAGGTCCTCGGAAAGGAACTGGACGTCGAACTGGACGGAAAAGCCACCATAAACGATCTGCTCACGACAATGTGCACATCACATCAGGCACACAACCTGATATTCGACGAATCCGGCAAAATCAAAGAATACGTGAACATATTAAAGAAAGGAAGACACATCCAGTCCCTGAACGGAATTTTAACCGAACTTGAGGATGGCGATGAGGTGGCAATATTCCCCCCCGTAGCAGGTGGCTGAACACAGGAAAGATGCACCTGTTGCATGCAAATGCACAATGGATAAACCAAGCTTGTTTCATACCCATCGCCTCAATCACCCTTTCTCAATGCCTCCACACGGGCATATTAGGCACTACATCCTGAGAAGCGGTAACAAGCCCAGTGACCAACGTTTTTTATGGCATATACACTATAAACTCAGACCCCCATACATACACATTCTTACCAAGATCCACCATATGTGTACCCGGTGTACCTCGACATCCTTACAGATACCCCTCTCACCGTCCGACACATTTTTGAGGACAACCACAATTGGGGCGCGTTTCGTATAGCGGAAAAAGACAACCTCAGAGACGTTGAGATCAACGAAGTCAACAAGATGCTCTCCTGCAAGGATGAGAGTCGCGGCTTCTTCACATACCTGTGCGAACGTTGTGGAACCCTGTTAAAGGTTCATTTTGGATGTAACAGTCGTATCTGCTCGAGTTGTGGCAAAAACCACACAGACAAATGGGCAAGATCTCTCCAAAACGCGTTGTGGGGCATACCTCATCGACACGTAGCACTCACAATCCCGGAGGCTCTGTGACCAGTCGTGAAAAACGATTTTTTATATTTGGAGTTGCTAAGAGTGCGGAACCATCATCCACATATTCTGATGCTTTCAGTGCTTTCCAGCCTACACGGGCTTGTGCAGAACCTTTCTCCTTGATTCGGGAAATCTTCCAATGCTCCGGCACTTTATCCAACCACTCAATCCCATTATCTTTGTAAGCATTGTATCGCTTCATTACAGCCTTAATCATACTTCCCCCCAGCAGTCAACAATTGCACCTCTTTTAATAGCTCAGCCTCCAACTCTTTAACATCGGGGAGAAAAAGCTTGTATCTGGTGGTAAAAATCTGTTGATTATCTTCACCAAGCAGATATTGCACCATCGCCTCATTTTTATCAGTGCAGAGTACCAGTCCTATGGTGGGGTTATCAATGTCGTCTTTAATTTCACGATCGTAATAATTTATATAAAGTTGCATCTGCCCCAGATCAGCATGAGATAATTTTTCTGTTTTTAAATCGACCACCACATAGCATTTAAGGAATATATGGTAGAAGACGAGATCTACATAAAAGTGATCACCATCGAGGGAGAGTCGCTGCTGGCGGCCAACAAAAGCAAACCCTTGTCCCAGCTCCAGGAGAAACTCCTGAAGATGTGAGATAAGTGCCTCTTCCAGATCCGATTCAATCAGCTTATGTGATTCAGGCAGGTTGAGAAACTCCAGCACCATCGGATCCCGAATAACATCTGCCGGGACAAGAACCTCCTGCCCTTCACAGGCAAGACGTAGAATCTGCTCCTTGTTTTTCCCTTTTGCGATCCGTTCAAAGAGTGAACTGGCAACCTGTCTTTCAAGTTCATTGACATTCCAGCGACATTTATCAGCTTCGATCTCATAAAAAGTGCGACGCAATTCGTTAGATATCCGCATCAGAACACGGTAGTGGGACCATGAGAGGTTTGGTGAAAAGGTCGCAGATGGTGCGACATTTTGCTGATGACCTTCAGATTGGTCGCAGCTTATGCGACCTTTGTAGGTTACATAACAGGTTCTGAAATATTTCAGACTGGTAACCGAAAATCCTTTCCCAAATTTAAGAGTCAACTTCTCCGAAAGTTTCTTTAGTAAATTATCACCATAAAGGGCACGCTCTCTCCCAGCCTGCTGTTCCTCCACAATTTCACGTCCGATACACCAATATGCAATTACCATTTCATTGTTTACGGTCCGAATGACAGTTGAACGCGCCTCTTCTATTATTATAACAATACGAGAGAAAATGTCCCTCTGATCCGACCCCGGAACAACTGGCACCATATTACTACTGCCCATCAAAGCACCAGCCCCGCTTCCAATTCCTTTAACTCCCCATCAAGCGCATCGATCTCAGCCAGAATATCCGCCACTTCACGTAGTTTCTCAGGCTCATAAAAAATCTTATTGAAATTCAGTTCCACACCCACCATATTTTCTAAGTAGTTAAACGGCTTGGTGATGTATTTTGCCATAAAGTCCGCAATCTCCGCTTGATTAGCGGCTTCATCTTTATGGAATGGGATGATCTCGTAATCTTTTTGGTAATCTGGCGTTAGCTCAACGCTGATTTCGATGCGTTCTGGATGTTTTTTGCTTGCTTTCTTAAAGGAAGATTTCACCATAATCTTTCCGCAGCCCAGACCCTCTTTATTATCATTCACTTCTTTGATCAGTGTTTCTTGCCCGGCATCATACTAATACTGTGCCGTAGCAGTGGTGATTACAAGTGGCTGTTTTTTGTAATCCAGCGATGCAATGAATGATTTGATGTCATGTGCAAAAGCATCGGCTAAAGATTCACGGCTTTCAATCATAGCAAAGGCAAAAAAAGGCATCATATATGATGGCCATTCGGATTCTCTGATACCACTGCCGCGTAGAAGATCGGCAGTTGCCCATATCTTTGATTCATATTGGTGTATGTTCATTTAGCTTAGCCCCGCTTTTGTCTAAGTTTTGTAAACTTCTGCACGAGGGGTGTATCGCAAATTAGCAATAAATATATGCCATTTATACCTCATTTTCTCCAATCCACCCTTCAACATCAACAGTTATGAAATCTTCGGATACACCTATAAGGTCATCAAGAAAAAGATCGTCTCTTGCTGCTTCGTTTAACTCTTCGATTTTTTGTTTGAAACTATCTGGCATTTTTCTAATGATCAAAATCACCCCCACTGTTTCATTTTTGGCACATACTGTGGAATCTTTATCCTGATCTTATGGTATTATCACGATTTGTCTGATTGCCCATAATTTTAGTCACCCTTCATTCTGATCTATATATGCCTTCTGATTGAACTTCAATCATCACTTACATCTCTTATTCCGCTCTTGTCATAAGTCACGAACCTCGGGATGAAGCGCTGAGGTATTGGGGTTGATGTTCGTAAGTCAGCAATTCTCGCCACCTCCAAATCACCCACCTCCTGCCCCGACCACACTCACATTGATCGCGATCCCGCTTGTTTCAGCGTATTCTTTGATCCGTTCCACGGTGTGCCCGATCATTCCGCCGTTTGTGAGAATTAGGCATCGTTTTCCGGAGAGTGCTGTTAGGATTGCTTTGTCGATCACGCCTGACATTATGTCAAGGTGGATGTTGTCTTTTTCCGTGA
>RXIK01000092.1 GCA_004211975.1 Methanosarcinales archaeon
GCTGAGCGAAGGCGAAAAGCGTGCTGTTGCTATGGCAGATTTCTTGACTGAAATAGCACTTGACACCAGCAGCAGCGGAATCATATTAGACGATCCGGTTACCTCTCTTGATTTAGAGTGGAGGGAGCTGATTGCATCTATTTTGGCTAAGGGGGCGAAATGTCGGCAGGTAATCGTCTTCACTCACGATCTGCCATTCCTATACTTTCTCAAGAAACATGCTGAGCAAGAGCCGGTAGAAATCGTGACTCATTGGATAAAACGAGGAGATAATGATGATAAACCAGGCTACGTGTTTCTTAACAACAGTCCTGCACTGGAAAGAGAATACCGTAAGGCTACGAAAGCACGCGAGATCCACCAGAAAGCCAAGGGCGCATCGGCAGCAGAACAGGAAGCTCTATTGCGGGAGGGTTTTGGCGCACTCCGTACCACTTATGAAGCCTTCATCATCTTTGATCTTTTTGGCGAAGTCGTGATGCGCTTTGGTGAGCGTGTGAGTTTTGGGCGACTGAAGGACATTGTGTGGGATAAGTCAATTGCTGATGAAGTAGTCGCCAGATGCGAGCTTCTTTCAAGGTACATTGAAGGCCATCTGCACAGTGATGCTTTTGCTGCAACAAAGCCAACATGTGAAACGTTGATGAGCGAGATTGAATCCTTTGATCGTCTCAAGAGAAAACTAAAAGAGCTCAGAGCTAAGTGACACATTCATCTGCCAATAAAAAGGCTTTTCCGATCAAGAAGGCACAATGGCATATAACACGGTGCAAAAGACCGCACTTGCCCCGTACAAATTCTGCTTATGCAGAACTTATTTTGCACTGGGAACGTTATATTCTTCCTCCACGTACTATTCTCATTCATCCTCACTCATATCGGAGTGCGTCAAGTGGCTTTAGTCTTGACGCCGATCCACGCAGGATACAGTCCGCCGAGCAGTCCCGTGAATATGCCGAATCCTATCCCAAGAATAATGTAGAGAAGGCTTGACGGAGCAAATAAATATGATATATCTTTCAGAATAGTACTGTTGATAATAAACCCTCCTGCAAAACTCAGAATCCCGCCAACCAGGCTCCCGAAGACCCTGAGAATTGCGGTTTCGAGCAGGAATATTGTCATGATCTCTTTTTTGGATGTGTCGATTGCTTTCATGATCCTGATTTCCTTTGTGCGCTCCATTGTGGACATGAGCATCACGTTAAGGATGCTGACTCCGGCAACGACCAGTGATATTGCGCCGATTCCCATGAGAAACTTGGAGATGTATCCGAAGAACTCGTTTGCTCCTTCAAGTACCATGTTCATAGGTATCATCCCCTCCGTATCATCTCATTTGCAAGTAATTCCGCCTGTTTAAGCACTGTTTCTGTTGCGAGCGCCTGCATATCCGGCGGATAACCATATTGTCTTAACGTCCGTTTCACAATTACTTTTAATTTTGCCCTGACGCTTTCTTTTATTGTCCAGTCTATTGATGCGTTTTGTTTCACTTTCTCAAATAAAACAACAGCCAGTTCCCGCAACTTCTCTTTTTGCATTAATTCTCTTGCACTGTCATTATCTGCAATTGCCGTGTAAAAAGCGTATTCAAATTCGGATAACCCCATCTCCTGAGGCTCTTTGTCCATCCGCTTTATCTCTTTACCAAGCTCAATTAATTCTTCAATGACTTCTGCCGCTGTAACAACCTTGTTATGGTATTTCTTGATGCTGCCTTCCAGCATCTCCGTTAACGACCTGCTTTGAACCAGGTTCCTTTTAACTCTGGCTTTTATTTCATCGTTAAGCAGCTTTTTTAAGACTTCCAGAGCGATGTTTTTGTGTTCCATGTTCCGGACTTCTAACAGGAAATCTTCTGATAGAATGGAAATATCCGGTTTCTTGATACCTGCGGCATCGAAAACGTCTATCACCGGTTCAGCTACAAGGGCTTGATCTATAACTTGCCTGATTGCGGTTTCAATTTCTTCGTCTGTTTTGCCGCCTCCCGTGCTGTCAAACTTCACCAGTCTGGCTTTTATCGCCTGATAGAACGAGACCTCGTCCTTCACATCTATTGCCTGCTCATGTGGAATGGCTATGGCGAATGCGCTTGATAATGCGGTCACCTCATCAATATACCGTTTCTTCCCGTTTTCAATCCCGAGTATGTGCTCCTCGGCAGCGAGTATTATTGATAGCTTTGTTGAGGTATCCGCAGCAAAATAATGTTCGTAATGAAACCCATGAAACATTTGGGATACGATTTCAAGTTTTTCAAGCATCAGTTTGACCGCCTGCTCCTGAATAACCGCGGGATCGCCTTTTCCTCCACTGTCAGAATAGAATGACAGGGCTTCTTTAAGATCAGAGGCGATCCCAAGATAATCAACCACCAGACCACCGGGCTTGTCTTTATAGACCCGGTTCACCCGTGCAATTGTCTGCATAAGCGTATGCCCCTTCATTGGTTTATCGATATACATCGTATGCAGCGAAGGAACATCAAAACCGGTTAGCCACATATCCCGCACAATCACCAGTTTTAATTCGTCTTCAGTGTCCTTCATTCTGTCTGCCAGAGCCCGTCTCTGATCTTTAGTGGTATGGTGTTTTGAGATCGCCGGACCATCAGACGACGCCGAGGTCATCACCACCTTGATCACGCCCTTTTTAAGGCTGTCGTTGTGCCACCCTGGTTTAATCCTGATAATTTCATCATACAGGTCGGCTGCAATCCGTCTTGACATGGCAACAATCAGTCCCTTACCCTCAAACACCTCCTGACGCTGCTCAAAGTGAGCTACAATATCCTGTGCAACCCGCCTTACCCGGTCTTCGCTGCCAATCAACGCTTCAAGCTGCGTCCATTTCGCCTTGGCTTTTTGTGTCTCGGCAAGATCTTCTTTTTCCAATTCCTCATCCAGTTCTGCCACCAGTTTTTTACCGTCCTTACTAAGAGCAATTTTCGCAAGTCTGCTTTCATAATAGATTCTTACGGTTGCACCGTCCTCAACTGCCTGGGATATATCATAAACATCAACATAATTACCAAAAACAGCGGGCGTGTTCACATCTGTTTTTTCAATGGGTGTACCTGTAAAGCCAAGATACGTCGCATTAGGCAGGGCATCACGTGCATATTTCGCAAAGCCGTAAACAATCCTTTTCCCGATTATGTTTCCATGATAGTCTTTTACATCGATCGTTTTTGCCTTAAACCCATACTGCGTCCGGTGAGCTTCATCAGCAATCACAATGATATTTCGCCGATCTGACAGTTTCGGGTAAACATTCCCTTCCTCGGGCTGAAACTTCTGGATAGTGGTAAACACAACTCCGCCCGACGCAACGTTTAAAAGCTCCTTCAAGTGCCCCCTGCTTTCAGCCTGGATTGGATCCTGTCTGAGAAGCTGCTTTGACGCGGCAAAAGTATCAAACAACTGGTCGTCCAGATCATTTCTGTCCGTGATCACCAGTATGGTCGGATTATCCATTGCAAGAACGATTTTACCGGTGAAAAACACCATTGACAACGACTTACCACTTCCCTGCGTGTGCCAGATGACACCACCCTTCCGGTCCCCGGCAGGTTGAACACCCACACTGATTAAACCGTAGTTTTCAGGCTGAACCATCGCCATAAGCCCATCTGCCAATTCAGTTTCAGAATACCCCGACGCCCGCAGAGTCGATTCCACAGCCCGATTAACCGCATAGTACTGATGATATGCAGCCAGCTTCTTAACAGTTGCAATCGTTACTATGCCTGTTTCTTTATCTTCCTTTTTCGACCTGTCAAAAACAATAAAATGCCGGATAAGATCCAGCAAGGTTCGTTCGTTGAGCATCCCCTTGATCAGCGTTTCCATCTGCCCAATCCCGGGCGACGCTACTGTTGTGCCATCAGATGACTTCCACGCCATGAACCGGGTAAAACCCGCGGAAAGCGAACCCGCCTTCGCCTCAAGACCGTCAGAGATCACCATAAATCCATTATAGGTAAAAAGACCGGGTATCGCCTGTTTATAGGTCTGCAACTGCTTAAACGCAGACTTTACGGTTGCATTCTCATCAGCAGGATTCTTAAGCTCAATAACAATCAAAGGCAAGCCATTCACAAAAAGGAGTACATCAGGACGCTTATTCACCTCGTCCTCCACAACTGTGAACTGGTTAGTCACAAGAAATTCGTTGTTCCCAGGATTCTTGAAATCAAACAGCCAGACCAAATCACCCCGGTCAACACCATCTTTGCAATATGTAACCTTGATGCCTTCCGTCAACATCCGGTGAAACACTTCATTGTTGACTATGAGCTCAGGAGAATTAAGGCGCTGTATCTGCTTAATGGCATCATCCCTGACATATGCCGGAATGTTAGGGTTGATCCTGCCAACTGCTTTTTTCAGACGCTTAAGCAACAGGACGTCTTCAAACAAGCTTCTTTCGGGAGTTTTGCTATCCGGAGCAATGTCGGGCGCGTATATGTACTTGTAGCCCTGTTTTTTGAGGAGTTCGATTGCGAACTGTTCTATTTCGGATTCAGTGATCTTATCTGGCGTCATCATGTCCCCCTTTGATACGCTCTATCTCCTTGTCAAAATCGGAGATGTAACTCTTATCCTGAATTTTCTTAAATATTTCGTATTCTTTACCTGCCAGAGCCAGAGCAACTTCATGACTAATTTGTCCGGCATTGGTGAGTATTTCGTACTCGCTGAACTTTAAAAGGGCATTTAGTTTTTCGATCCAATCTTTCATGTACAGGGGTTTGTTTCGGATCGCCTGCAATTCCGCATAATCAAGATACATGGTAACTACGCGGTTCAAATGGTCAAGCTCCGTCTTGTCCAGATAGTTTTTTGCTATGGCAACATCACCTGGCAGGATTTTACCATCAGGTCCCTTTCGCCATGATGTCAATCCCATATTTTGCTTGTCGCTCCTGGCTCGTGCGGCTATAATTTCCGCGGCGGTCTGCCCGGTAATGGCGAAGTGCAGTTTGTTCTGAACCGTTGCGAAGAACTGTCTTGTGTCATTTGCTTTTAGTGAATAGTCAAT
>RXIK01000093.1 GCA_004211975.1 Methanosarcinales archaeon
AGGTTAATAATGGTGATATACTCGGTTTTATCGACAGGATTTTGTAGAGCAACCCTCCACGGATCGTTTTCTGTCTTAAAACCGATCGTTCGAATGTCGCCACCGGCATTCACGATCGCGTGATGTATATTGTGCTCTATTAACACAGCGATTGCTCGATCAACGGCATACCCCTTTGCAACGCCGCCAAGCGTCACGCCCATCGGTTGATGGCTGAAATAGATGCCACCATTCTCAATTGATATGTTTTTATAATTCACAAGTTTCAGTGTTTCGTTGATCTCACCGCTGGTTGGCGGCGATCCAGCGCGTATCCGAGTTTTCCACAGGTCTATAACTGGTAAAACCGTGATATCAAACGATCCGTTGCTCAGTTCCGAGAATCTACGGGACACATCGAGAACATAACATAGCTCAGGAGATGCATTCACAAGAAAACCGTTTTCGTTTAGTTCCATGACCTCGCTGCCATTTACAGTATGACTCATCAGATGCTCAATCCCATACACCTCTGCAAAAGCACAGTTAATAGCAGATTCTGCCTCTGACACATCCGGATGCATAACCGTGATGACCACATCAGTGTTCATCACAACCCGCGTGCGCTCCACATGTTCCATGGATGGGGCGTCTACACACCCGGACACCAACAGCGCGATTGAAAGAATTAAAACAGCTTGGATGATTCTTTTATCCATTTTAATTCAGTAACAGTGTCCAGGTAATAAACCAGAGAATCAAAGTCATGAAAGCAATGTAAAACCAGTCCTTCCAATTAAACTGAGCCACATCCATTCCCAGCTGCACATAAATTGGTTTCTGTATGTAGAATGCCAGCAACAGCAGCAAATACGAAAAATTCTCCGGTCTTTCGGTTGTCGGAGCCAAGAAATAAAAGCATATTATGCCAGACAGCATACCAAGCGTTGATGCGATCACGGTCTTTGTAATGCCATCGATGTGTTTCTTACGCCGGTCAGGTTTTTCTATAGCGGCTTCCACCGCTTCTTTCACGGCTGTTTTCGCAACCCGTTTTTTGCTCATCGCAACAACCATGTTGTGATCCGGCATCAATGTTGTGGTTAACGTAACGCAGGTAAGGTATATGTCTCACCACAAGTAATGTTGTATGATGCTAAGCAAGGAAGAGGGAACTATCACAGTCAGGCTGGCACGATCTGCAATTATCGCCCGTCTCTCTGGTGAACCACTAAAAACCGGTGACCTACCACCGATATTCAAGGAAAAACGTGGTGTCTTTGTCACCCTGCACAAGAACCAAGACCTCCGTGGTTGCATTGGCTATCCAGAACCTGTAATGACACTCCTCTCTGCAATCACAGACTCTGCAGTGAACGCAGCATTGCATGACCCCAGGTTCCCCCCAGTCCAACCAGACGAAATTGCACACATCATGATCGAGGTGACTGTTCTAACACCACCAACTAAAATCAGTGCAAAACCACAGGACCTGCCAAAACACGTTAAAATCGGAAAACACGGGATCATCATCAAAAAAGGTCTTTACCAGGGGTTATTACTGCCACAAGTGGCGGAAGAATGGGGTTTTAATGCCAAGGAGTTTCTCAGCCAAACATGCATCAAAGCAGGACTACCCCCTGACGCGTGGCTCGCCGGCGCAGAAGTGTTCTCATTCGAGGGACAGATATTTACAGAGACCACACCTAACGGAAAGATCGTGGAACAGGATTAATTAACCAGGTGACCACGATTCCCGGAATTCACTTTATCCCAACACCCGGGGGGGCGGCAAATGTATTGCATAGCACAAGACAATATGCAGTAGAAAGTCACGTACCACAAGATATCTGCCAGAGAGATTATGCAAGTTTGAAGATACTTATCATTAGACTCAGCACCAAATACATCGTCTGCACCGAAAAACGCGCAGGACAAACCACATATTCACCTGACCACTCCAGAGACCTATGTCTGCTTTTGGTGCTCAGACCGACACGCACAATTCAATGAGATAACCACATGTTTAATGCGCATACGCGGGCATCCCGGGGTAAACCGTTAGAGGCACCACCTCCGGATACCAATAAAGACAGGCTTTCGGAAAAACGATTCTGTTTGCTGACGTAAAGGTCACAATCGATGATGTGATTGCAGAAAAACTTGCACAGAAGTGTGCAAAGGATATCCTGCTGATCGGGTGCAGGATTTCAGAGGGATCCTGTAACAACGCTCTTTTGAAGGGGGACCGTTGGGCGCAGGCGGTGTAAGAGTTGAGGGCTGCTGCCAACAAACGTCTGCGGTTACTCGGAAAGACGCACACCCACAAAATATTTAAATTGACTCCGCCCCTATCACCACCAGATGCAGAATACAGGTCAAAGAGAATGCGGAGAATATGATGCGTGAGTCAGGCGAGATCATAGTGATTTCGAAGAATGAGCTTGACGAGAAGGACGCGTTAATCGCATCGCTAAAAGCTAAAGCCGAGAAGCGGTACAAAGAGCGAACTCAGGATGAAGAAGATACAATACGAAAGAAAACATCCGGCGAGTTAGCCAGGCAACTGCTCAACGTCGCTGATACGCTCGAGCGTGCGATATACAGCTATGGTGAAGGAGATGTGGGTGGGGCGGGCGTGGGAGATGAGGTGGCGGGTGGGCAGAGATGCGAGGTCGTGGACCAGATGGTAGAGGGGACGCGGAGCAACATGGAGATGACCTACAACCAGTTGCTTGACGCTTCAGGGATAAATCCGATTGCACCATCAGCCGGTGAACGGTTCAACGATGAACTACACACAGCAATAGAGGCTACACAGGACCCGCTTCTTCCGGATAAGACCATTCTATCCCTTGTGAGAAATGGGTATATGCTAAACGACGAGCTGATCAGACCGGCAGAGGTGATCATCTCCAGAGGTGGCGGCGAAACGGCAAAAGGAGAGGAAAAAACCGGAGAAGAGAAGCATAAAAAAAAGCCCGGAACGATAATATCAAGATTTCTGAGGCGTTTTGGAAAAGGATCGCTCGAACAGGAGCTTATGGAGCTAAAGGAGTGGGAACAAAAGCTGGAGGAACGGGTGCGCGAATTGGTCCAAAACGAGGAAACGCTTCGGAGTTCAATCAAACAACTCGATCTGCGAGAAAAAGAATTCGGAGAAAGGGACGAAGAGTGGACAAAGAGAAAAGAAGAGGCAGAACCCGCGGTCATTGAACTTACGCAACGTAAAGATGCGTTGGCAGCCGAGATTGCAGAATCAAAAAGGCAATTATCTGCAATCAATGGAACTTATACTGAGCTGAGTGCTAAAAAAGATAAGATCGTTATTGAGAGTATCGCGCTGAGCAGATATAACGAAGAACTGTCAGAGGAGCGGGAAAAGCTATCAAACGAGCTAAACGAGATCGAGGGGAAAAAGGAAGCGCTGAATTATGAATTAACAACTATGGATGAAAAAAAGGCGTGGAACACCGAGGAACAATCAAGAATAGAGCGGGTGATAGCAGAACATGATGACGAGTTGTCCATGGTGGAAAAAGAGTTACAAGAGGCAAAAAAACTGGTGAATATGGAATCAGAAGAGATTCACGAGCTTATACAACGCAGAGAAGTACTAGCAAGTGAGATCAAAGAAGCAGAGCGGGGGCTGGAGCTTACTCGCGAGAATCTGGATGAACTGAGCGCTACAAAGGACAAAGTAGCAATCGAGAGCCTTGCCCTGAGCAGGTACAACAAAGAACTGTTAGAAGAACGAGAAAAACTGCTGAATGCGCCTGAGAGTGACAGAACGGGCGCGGGAGTGGAAACGGCGATTAACCAGGGGGACAACGAGAATGATAGCACGAAAGAAGAAAAAAGCAAAAAATCACCATTCACAGTATCCACAGTATTCTGGGTTTAACAACAGGTGAATAAAAAAATGCAAAGAGAAGTAATCGGGATTGATTTCGGCACGACAAACTCGGGCGTGGCGTTCATCGAATTCGATGAGCCAACAATCATAGAGAACAGCGAAAACGAGCGTGTTACGCCGTCAGTCGTGTATTTTAAGGATGCAAAAGACGTGGTGGTGGGAAGCGCTGCAAAGCGCAACATCATAGCGAACCCTGATCGAACTGTTGCATCGATCAAGCGACACATGGGCACAGACCACACTGTGCGGATTGGCAATGAGTCGTATCCGCCGGAGTATGTGGCAGCCCACATCATCAGAAAACTCGTTTCCGACGCCGAGACGCGGATCGGGACCGCCATTACTGACATCATAATAACGGTGCCTGCTTATTTCATGGACTCGCAGCGGCAGGCGGTCAAGGATGCGGGCGAGATTGCGGGCTTAAACGTGCGCGGGATAGTGAACGAGCCAACCGCCGCCGCACTGGCGTTTGGGTTTCAGGAGGACGACGAGCGGAAAATCCTTGTCTACGACTTTGGAGGCGGCACGTTCGATGTCTCAGTCCTCACCATCGGAGACGGATTCTTTGATGTCGATGCAACGAGTGGGGACAACCACCTTGGCGGCGACGACATTGATTCTCAGCTCGAGGAGTTTATTGTTGGTAAGATAAAAGAAAAGCACAAAATAGACCTTACGAAGGAAAAAGGTGGAAACCGGGCATCGCTTCAGTCGCTCCGGGAAGAAGTTGAGCGCGTGAAGATAGAACTGTCAGATAAAGAACGCGCGACCGTTAATTTACCATACCTGGGCAAAAGCGGGCAGGGTACACCGATTGCGTTCAGTTACACACTCACAAGGCAGGAATTTAACGAACTCATCTATGATTTCATTGAACGAACCAGAAAGCCAATGCAACAGGCATTAGACGATGCTGCGCTCGCACCCGATGAGATTGACGATATACTTCTGGTCGGCGGAACCACATACATACCTGCCGTGCAGGAGTTTGTGCGCGACTTCTTCGGAAAGGAACCCGAACACAGGATCGATCCAATCGAGGTAGTCTCACTCGGAGCCGCGGTTGCCACCCTGGAAGATGACGTGGAAGATGCGGAGAGATCCGAAAATATCAGGCGACCCATAGAGATAAGCGACGTAATCTCCCGCTCCATCGGAGTTTCAGTCGCAGACGGGACTGTTACAAAGATCATCACAAGGAACACAAAGATCCCGATCCTACAGACAAAACCATTTACGAATGCAGGAGATTATGGGGACGAGGTGATAATTGAGGTGTATCAGGGTGAAAGCCTGTATCCGGAAGATGGAGGCTATCTCGGCGAGTTCTGGATCGATATAGAGCCAAAACCCACCGGCGAGTCAAGGATCGATGTTACTTTCGAAATTGGCGAAGAGTTCGGTATTCTGCACGTGACTGCAAAGGATCACGACTCAGGCAATGAGCGAACCGTGAAGATGGAGGCTGTCGGCAGGCTTACAAAAGGGAAAAAGAACAAGTGGATGCGAAAGATGTTAAAGACGCACGCAATAGAAGTGCTGGTTGAAAACATGGACACACGAGATATCCTGAACTATCACCTCAACCCAAGTGCATCTATCAGAGATGTGAGGAATGATCTTGTGAAAAAGGGCATCCTGAGTGAAGGAATGGATATCTTCTACGATGATAAAGAACTCAACGATGAAACCCTGGTCAGAGACACAGGTATATTAGACGGTTCGACGCTGGAGTTGAGATGAACAATTTTTTCACAGAAAACCGAGTGAAAACTGCCACAGGATTTGGGTTGGCGACACACTTTCCCGTAAATAGACTTGCTGCGAAACAACCTGGAAAACCCCTGGAAGATGAATGCCCGTGAAAATAAGCGATGTGTGCGGAGTGATGGACACCTTGGAAGGCAGCACTTCATATAATTTTATATTGCAACAAATCTGATGAAAATGGTGCGCAGAAACTATGGACATTATGGTGCAATACCATGAAAAAAAGAGGAAAAACAAAAAAACCAAAAGTGAAGAAAACGGCGAAAACCGAGATCTCAGAGGAGAAGCGAGCTTATGACAACTGGATGCAGCTCTTCGCATGTGACGACCCCACATGGAAACTCCCGAAACGATACGTGCACTTCCAAAGATTAATGGGGCACGGAAAAAAATTTGCGGAATTTGAAAAACAGTATCCGGACTGTATTGATGACCTCATGACCGGAGTCCCAACTTATTATTGCGTGCTCTGCGTCTCAAAGAATGATCCGCCGGATACGATACAGAAAGCATATCAACGAAAGAAACTGGCAACCACATATCCTGATGAGATACTCAAAAGAGCCTGCGAGATGCTGAGCGACAGAAGAAAGCGTTCCGACTACGAGGAAATTTTACGTCTTTTCTTAAAGATCATGCAGGGGTACTCTGCAAAAGAAAAGCGAGAACTAATAGAAGAGCACAGCGAATGGCTGGAAGATGAGAAAGAGCGTGCCACAGAATATTATCTCTCAAAAAATCGCAGCGAATGGTTCAATCTCTGCTATATGGGCGCACCCACATTCTACGAGCTTCTCGGCGTGAACAGAGCGAAATTAACTGAAATAGAAAAAGTAAAACGCAACAATAAGGATGTGGATACGAGATTAACAGACGAAATCTGTAAAATACTAAACAATCCGCAACTGAGGTTTGAATACGATTATGTGCTTGACATAACCGGGGAAATTTTACCTGAGTACTCCCAGGCAGACGATAAAAGCAGAAAACCGACAGGGATATGGAATGATGTGGGATATCTAATGACACTCAGACACTATAATGATGTAGCGAAATATGATCATATCAGGACTATGCACGAAGATTGGGGTGAATATCTGGACGATAAAACATTTTATAATGTGCTAACCCTCGATAAAGCTTTGGTTCCAGAGGACAAGCGAGAGGCAGAGGGATTCATCAGAAATGCATACCGAAGTATGAAAAGAACTCCGGAAGTCAATCTTGCATACAGCGTGTTAAAAAACTTCAATATGAGAGAGGATTATAATTGGCTACTTAAGAACCAGAAAACAGTAGATATGCTGATCAAGATCGGTGCGGGTAAAATGGATGATAAAACGAAAGATGAAATAATAGCGATTATGGATGCGACCCGGGAATGAGCAACCGACACCCAAACAACATAATCGCCAGCAAAAGGACTTTTGCTCTTTACGTCTTTGTTTTCCGATTCAACGCGAAGTTGTTGTAGGCACTATCTAAAAAATCGGTGATTTATGATAATTATCGTAGATGCAGGTTTCATAAATTTACGCTGGTATTACATCAAATCAGTGAAATCCGTGTTAATCTGTGGCTGACAATGACTCTCAGCCACAGATTAACACTGATGAACACGTGCGACAAGAAGCTACATCACAGATTGCCGTGCCGGCTACCCCTTCCATTCGGGGCAATCCCACTGTGGAATGAGTGGATGGTAACGTCCGC
>RXIK01000236.1 GCA_004211975.1 Methanosarcinales archaeon
GGGGGGCGTGCAAGCGTTCGTTCGGGACAGAGTATATCGCTACAGGGACGGGATGTTAAGATCCTTACAGATTTTATTGTCTGAAAATTACATTGTTGAGACCTGTGGCTTTACAGGTTATCGCGGATGCGTTTGGTTTCATGCAGCCTCCATGTTTACGAGACTGGGTCAGTATCCGATCAGTCCTTAGTGTTTACCGAAAAATAAAGTAGCGAAGTTGGCTGATGTCACGCTACATCCCCGACATTCGTTCATTCGTGCCATTCGTGATCCTTTATGCCGATTTTATCACGAATTTCACGAATGTGCCGAATGCCACGAATTTTAACAGATTGTTTTCTGGCAAGCCCTTAGTCACGGCAGAAACCACGCCCCGCGCTTCAAGGAACCGTTTGTGATCGTCTCTTACGACCTCATCTGACCCGAGTGTGCTGCGGGGACATTTCAGGAGAATATCTAAATTACAGGCTACATGCACCATTGGTCCCAGAGCATCCTCCACTCGCACATGATTTCAGGATGTTGAACTGGCTCGGCTGTACAATCGTCCAGTCAACCTTTGTTCCGTCCTTGTTATGCAGCGTCACACGTAGTGGTGCTTCGGAGAACTCGGACTGCATGACATCTACCACAAGGTATGCCGTGTCTCCGACATTTATTTCCATGTCTTTTTTTGTCTTGCCAAAGAAGAGCCGCTTCTTTGACGTGTTCTGCTCTACCACTATGTTATTCCAGGTCTTGCCTTCGTTGACCGCTATGATCTCACAGGGGATTCTTGTTTCAGTCATGATCGGGATGTTTTAACACATTTTATAGGGTTAGTCTCACAGCACTCGGTCTTCCTGAGCGCTGCAATATCTACTGTTTCATGGTTTTTGATTCATCACACAGCACCATCCTCTCGCCATCACTTAAGACTGTTTGCCAAAACCAGCGGTTCTGCTGACAAAAAAGCCGGATATTCCGAAACGCGTTACTTCAACAAAAACTACCACACATACCCGGGGGTTTGAAAGACCTTTCTTCTACCATCACTTTTAACAGTTCATAGTCATCTCTTGCATGTGTTATCAGGGCGTATTTGATGGGGCATATCTCCTTGGAGTCCGGGTTTAATCTTCCATAATCCTGATAGATTCTATGGTTCCCAACCTTTGCGCCCTCGCGTCTTTCTCGCGAGCCAATTTATCGGCGATTTCGGTGTGGCATGGCACGGATAATGTTCTTCGGTCTACGAGATTAAAATAAACCGAATGTTCACCGCCTTCTCGCAAAAGTCTGCAACCGTTCCGCTTCAAATGTTACAGC
>RXIK01000094.1 GCA_004211975.1 Methanosarcinales archaeon
AATTGAGCGCTATCGATCTGAAAAGTCATTTATATCGTTAATCTGTGAAATCAGTGTTAATCTGTGGCTAAAAGTTTTATTTGCCACAGATTAACACTGATTCCACTGATTTCGGAAGTTATATCCTGCCACTGTTTGCAGGATTGGTATCATGTTGTTCAACCGACCAGAACAAATTAAAAAGTCTCCGAGATATATCCGCTGCCGATGTTCCGGATGTAGCTGAATCCGGCGCAGGTCCGGGCGCGGGGCTACCGATCCAAGAGAAATGGTTAAATCACAAAACCGGGGCGATCATATCGTAATAACCGTCTGGGCAGTCGCTTTCCATGCTTCTACAAGGTCTGCGGTTGGCACGTTGATGAACGCGTCAATCAGGCAGAGGTCGCAGTGATCGATCGCTGCAGCAAGGCGTGTGAGGTCTCCATGATATACTGAGACATTGCATGAGCCATGTGCTGTTGCAACCAGCATCGGTGTGCTGGCAACGGTGGGGAGTTCTGATGGGTTGACCTGCACCTCTAGTTCGAGTCCGAGAACTGATGCGTTTGCCTGGATGTTCAGAATCGTGTTTTTAACTGCTGGCAGGAACGCATCGTTTAGTATCACTTCTTGTGCGCCGGCAAGAACCGAAATCAGCCCGAGCGTGCCAGCACCGCAGCATCCGTCCACAACGCATCCTCCCAGCTTCCGCTGGTAATAGAGTGATTCGAGTACCTGCACCTTGTCGGATTTGCCGCGGGAATACTCGATGTGCGTGTCAGACTGGGTCTTATAGATGCATAGTTCCCCAAACGCCGATGACACAATATCTCCGCGAAGATCGCAGCCAGCAAGCAGATCATACGTGTGGGGGCTGCTGCCAGTGTCAAGAATTCCGATTGGACGCTCCCGGCTTCCTTTTCGCTTAATTACGCCCTTTACTTCCGGAACTTCGCTTATGATCATCTCTGCCGTCTTTTTATCGATGGCATCCATGATCAGGACCAGCGTGTCCTTACTAAGCCTTGGCGGAAACGGTATCTGGTAGCCAATGGTGATCATCGGGGTGCCGACATCAAAGAGGGTTGCCTGCGTGTCGCGTAGCCCCTCTCTTATGAGTATGTTAAGCACATGTGCAACAACAACATCGAGATGTCGCTTTCCGCAGCGTGGGCACCGCATGGTTGCATCATCGACGCCGCTGGCGTTACCAAGCTTGCTAAACGGCGTTTGCTTCCCGAAAGTGGGGTCTGCTGCACATGACGGACATGCAACATACATCTGGTACACTGAGTCGAGCACCAGGTCAGCCGGGATGACGCAGTCTCCGCCGCCGCATCTTGGGCAGATGATTGTCATGACCGCCTCCCGAGGACTGCACGACACGGCGCGCCGTCAGCATGACGGGTTTTGATCGGGAGGCATGCGAGCCGGTACCGCCCCGGCGCAACAGCGCGCAGGTCAATGTCCTCAAGGATCAATACCCCTGCGCCAAGCAGCGTCCGGTGAACTGGAAAATCCGTGTCGCCATAGCGATCAGGCGATAAATAATCGATACCAACCATGGACACGCCCTTGTTCACCAACAACTCGGCTGCATCAGGCTTGATGTGGACAAAGTCCTCGTAGAATCGGTCGCGCGGCAGATCGCTGTTTCTTGTTTTAAGGAGGATCGCTTGTCCCGGATCGATCTTGCACCCGCTTAGCTCTTCCACGGTCACAGCCACCTGTGACTTGATTGCGATCACATCCGCATCAAGAAAGAAACGCTTGACAGGGATCATGTCAAGCGACTTGCGCCCGTCAAAGAAGTGCAGTGGCGCATCGATGTGTGTGCCTGAGTGGCTGCCCAATGCCAGTTCTGAGATGGTGTAATCGTCGCAATGCGCCTGCGAGACCGAAGGCGTGGTGTCACCGGGAAAAACGACGGTGTCCTGCCCGATAGTGCGAGTTATGTCAATTATGTCAGCCATGCCAATCATCATCTTATCCGTCCGGTTTTATCTTTTCAATTAGTAACCAGTGTAGCCAACATTATGAATGAATCGGTGGCATGTAGCAGTGTCGATGCGGGGGTCTGCGTGGGGCAGGGTGGCTGGGTGGGCTGGATCGGGGCTACGAGTGTCTTGGTGGGTGATCTTGCGGTTTGACATGGTACCCCTGATTATGCAACCATATAGTCACAAGGTTTATATACTATGATGTTCAATTGTTATATATGCGAGCGGGAAACTAATTTTACACTACACTCCCACATTCCCCCCACTCCCCCCTCCCTCCATATACCCGCTCGCATAATCCCCATTTCCTAACCTACTAAACTGCCCACCCCTCCCCCGGGTTCAACCAGTATCTTCATGCTCATCAGGTGACCCTGCAGGTCGCAAGGATTAAGTATAGCGTCACCATCACGGTTTTCGGGGCGCAATCACCCCGAAAAATAGGAGTTCACATTCCGATAATCAAATTCTTCCTCTGAAAGAATGTTTCTGATGAAATTAAACAGTTTCACCCGGATTTCACGATCAAGATTCGGATACCACACCGGACTTGCCACCACCAGCCCACGAAACGCATAGAACAATGGGATGACCTTCAAAATATCCCAATCCTCAGTTTCCGCAAGATAATGATCCATGAAACGATCATAGACCTTTTTAAACCCGCCATCCAGCTTCCCATCTTTTATAAGCGAATAAAAGAGATAATTAATGGTCATGCCTGAAACATCGTCTGCTGCTTCACCCCATTCTCCACGACTCCGGTCAAGAACCGTAAAGTCAGTTCCATCCCTGAACATAACGTTCCAGGGGTGATAATCCCCGTGAACCATGCACAACCGATCCGTACCGGATTTAAGCTTCCATCTCCAGTCAACACATCTTTTTTCGATCTCGTTAAGCTCTTTATCCGTGATAAAATCAAGATTACTCGGATAGCTATCCATCAAGCCCATGATACACTCGCCATGTCCAACCATATCCCTGATTCTTCGCACGTACAACTCCGAATCATCCGAGTGATTAGCATGAATAACTGCCAGATAATCAGCTAATGCCTGCGCCCGCCCCACATCCTGCTCGGTTGCGTTGCTTTCACTAATCCGCTCAAGATCATAGAAATATTCTGTGCCTTTAACCTCCTCCATCAGCACAAAGTACTCTTCTGCCCCACCGGCCGATTTAAGCTTGCCATCACCGGTAAAATAACCAACGTCGATGGATTCCACATGTTTCGGCAGTTTATTAAACGTGGAATGCTGCCAGATCATAATCTGCGCCCGATCCGAGAAATGGTCGTGACCAAAACCTCCTTCTGTGCGCATGGACGAAAGAACTGCGGTTTTATCCTCACCGTCAGCTGAAAACCGGATCAGAAGCGGTTTTCCATATCCAAACTCCTTCAAGCCCACGTCGATCTCGCCAAGCTTTCCGGTGCCGGTAACAGTGACCCGTTTATGATACACCTGGCTCAAATAATCTGCGATGTCGTCGGATTTCATGATACTACTTCCTCTTATAATCGTAATATAGCCGCGGGCAGATAAATACCTATCGTGCTGGCGGGCACAATCTAAATATGGTCTCGTGTCGCAGTTGTCAGCATGATCAACAGAAACAAGATCACATCCATACTAAGCGACTACGACGCAGACAACATGAAGATCGGGCTTGTTGCCTCGCATTCCGCACTCGATACGTGTGATGGCGCGGTAGATGAGGGTTTCAGAACATTCCTGGTCTGTCAGGCTGGACGCGAAAAGACGTACACCGAGTATTTCAGGGCAGAGCGAGATTCCAGCGGAAATCTGCTCAGGGGCATCGTGGATGACCACGTGGTTTACCCGCGGTTTAATGAGGTCCTGAAGCCGGATAACCAGCAGCGCATGCGCGATGATAACATCCTCTTTGTTCCGAACCGGTCATTCACATCATACTGCGAGCTCGACGCAATCGAGAACGACTTTGCGGTTCCGATGCTTGGCAGCCGCAACCTGCTCAGGAGCGAGGAGCGAGGCGGCGAAGAAGATTATTACTGGATATTAGAGAAGGCTGGACTACCCTATCCAGAAAGAATCGATGACCCTGAAGATATCGATGAACTGGTCATGGTGAAACTTCCACACGCTGTAAAAAAACTTGAGCGCGGCTTTTTCACGGCATCTGACTACACCGAGTACCAGGAGAGGTCCGAGTCACTGATCCGGCAGGGCGTGATCACAGAAGATGCACTCTCTGCAGCACGTATCGAGCGATATGTGATCGGTCCGGTCTTCAATCTTGACTTCTTTTATTCCCCGATCGAGGACACAATGAGTCCGATTGAACTGCTCGGAATCGACTGGCGGTTTGAGACAAGCCTTGACGGGCATGTGCGCCTGCCAGCGCCGCAACAGATGACGCTTGTCGAGGGACAACAGATACCGGAGTACACGGTCTGCGGACACAATTCAGCGACGCTCAGAGAATCACTACTTGAGAATGCATTCGAGCTTGCAGAAAAATACGTGAAAGCTACGCAAAAACATTATTCGCCAGGGGTCATCGGTCCGTTCTGCCTGCAGACCTGTGTGGACAAGGACCTGAACTTTTATATTTATGATGTTGCACCCAGGATTGGCGGCGGCACAAATGTGCACATGTCAGTCGGGCACCCGTATGGAAACACGCTCTGGCGACAGAACATGAGCACGGGAAGAAGGCTTGCGATGGAAGTACGAAGAGCTATTGCGACGGACAGAGTTGCTGAAATTGTGACTTGAAAATCGAATAATATGTGGGGAGGGGTTTACCAATGATATATCCGGGGATCGCTCGTGAAATCCATGATAAAATCGGCATAAGGACTCCTGAATGGCACGAATAAACGAATGTCAGGGATTTGGCATGTCATCAGCCAACTTTACTACTTTAGTTTCCAGTAAGGTAACTACTCAGGTATGTTGATTAGTCCCCCGATTGCGATTCTGTACTCTGGCAAGAAAAATAACCGCTGAGGGCGCAGAGGATCGCAGAGTAGTTAACCGTTTATTCCCCCTCCGCGT
>RXIK01000237.1 GCA_004211975.1 Methanosarcinales archaeon
CCGGTTGTGCAGGGTACCAACGTCTCGGTTGATTGCCTGTTCTCAGAGATCGTGGACTATGAAATCCGCATCATAACCGCTACGGAAGATCTGGTCGAGACGATCAGTGGCGGCACTACAAAAGATCCGGATCCCGGGTGGTGGAACACGACCACTAATACTCCTGCTGGAATCTATACTGTGCAGGTAGCCATGGGCAATCCCAAAACAGGATTGGTATCATATAACACTACGAACACGATTGAGGTTATATCAGTGGACACCACACCGCCATACACCACAGGACACAATCCGGCGGATGCTGCGGTCGTCCCGGTTGATACGAACGTAACTGTTCATGTTCAAGATGATGGTGCCGGAGTGAACAAAAGCACAATCGTAATGATCGTAGATGATATGGTCGTAACTCCGGAGATCACAGGTACACCGGCTGATTATACGCTGAACTATGATCCGCCAGCAGACTTTAACCCTGATCAGTTGGTGAACGTGATAATCAGTGCGTCCGACTTAGCTGGAAATGCGATGTATGAGGCATACTCGTTCACAGCAGTAAATGCAATGACAACAATAATCACAATCAGTGATGCAATCGCTTCAATTGGCGGCGGCGATGCTGTTACTCAGATAGTGATTAACAATGTTGTGAATGTCGGTGTTGCTCACATTGAACTACACTATGACCCCGCGGTTGTCCGGGTGGTTGATGTGACGGATGGTGACTTTGATTTCATCACTTCAAGCATCGACAATGCTACCGGTGTTGTCAAGATCGGTGCGCTGCAGGTTAAATCAAGTGGCTTGAACGGTGATGTCTTACTTGCTGAAATTGCACTGCAGGCAAAAGGAGCTCAGGGAAGCACAAGCACGCTTGGTATCAACCTAAACGAGCTGAAAGATGCCACACCACAGTGCAACCCCATCCATGCACACGTTGAAAACGGCATCTTCACGGTGAGTTGCCTGTGCGGGGATGTGAATGATGATGGAAATGTGCTGCTGGACGATGCAATGTACCTCATGAAACATTGTGTTGAATATCCCGGGTTTGAGCAGATAAACGAATGTGCATCAGACGTTGATTGCGATGGCAGGATACAAATGGCTGATGCAATGTATCTGGCAAAACATTGCGTAGGGATACCGGGATTTGAAAACCTGCATTGCTGCGCAGGACAACAATAGTGGATCACCTCCACTATTGTTCTATTTATTTAGATTTTATATTATTTTAGATTTTATTTAAGATGGCTTCCGGCATCCATGCAAAGATACTTTTGGGTCGTTAATATCTCG
>RXIK01000238.1 GCA_004211975.1 Methanosarcinales archaeon
ACTATCGATCTAAAAAGCTATTTATACAGATAATCTGTGTAATCTGTGTTAATCTGTGGCAAATAAAACTTTTAGCCACAGATTAACACCGATTTCACTGATTACGCCAATCTAATCGTGCTTGTATTTGCCGGGTTGGCGTAATGTTTTTCAACCAACCAGAACAAATTAAAAAGTCTCTCAAGACAGCAGCAGCACGCAAATGCAGTGAAACAAACCAAGAACGCCAGCAGATGCCACGGCATGCCAAGACAAACAACAAACAACAAAAGAACGAACACCAAAAAACCCAGGACGGCACCAGCGCCAAACAACAGGATCACGGGAAAGCGCCCGCCCACCAGTTCACGCGAACACAGGGAGATGTGCGGCGCCCGCCAGGGGTCACACCGCTCTTTTTTTGCTTCTGGTTTTCGTAAACTGCTGGTCTACATGCAACACAGGAAAATGATTAATATACCTTCAGTATCGAAAGTATACATCGGATTGTTGTGACTGGCTTTCACACACTACCAATCACATACCGGAGAACCCGCATCGGATAGATTAAGAATACGATTCCAACTAACGACAGATGAAGCGAGACATCGCCTAAAAACAGGTAAACACATCAAAAAATCCAGGAAAGATGGAGATATAGGAATTATAGAGAGTATAATAGGTGGTTTTACAATCCGGTTCGTACACACCATAAGAAGCGATGTAATGCACATAATTACCGTGGAGGACTCATCATGACACAATGCCCGTTCTGCAAGACCGAACTGATAATAGAGAGGCGAGAGATCGAAAAAGGAGTGTGGGCTACGGTTGAAGTGTGCCCAAATTGCACGGATGAATGGATCGATGAGACCGAGCACGATCGGCTGGTTGGGTTATTCAAGCGTAAAACATTCAATCTTGGCGGGAGCATAGCTGTAAGAATCCCTAAAGAAATCGCAGATTTGCTTTCTATCAGTGCTGGCACGCTTGTTAATTTCACGGTGCAAGATGGAAAATTGGTGATTGCAAAAACATAAACACAGACCTGACCGCAAAAACCTCTCTTGCATGCCACTGTAACTACTCAGGTACCTAAAACCACTATCAAGGGACTTCACTATGCAGGAACCATCCGGGATGTAGTGAATACTATAACCAAACCAGGAATTTAACCGCAGAGTGCGCAGAGGGACGCGGAGGGGAAATAAACGGTTAAACACTCTGCGTTACTCTGCGCCCTCCGCGGTTATTTTTTCTTACCAGAAAGTACCGAATCGCAATC
>RXIK01000034.1 GCA_004211975.1 Methanosarcinales archaeon
AAAGTGTAACGATTTGGATGAATGCGCAATCACTTTATAAGCGTCGGTCACTGCAACGCGAGATGCCAAAGACCCTGAACAACGGCGTTTCTCATACCGTTTCAACTTCTTAATATTCTGTGCAAGTTCCCTATCAATCACATTCTTTGCCAGAAGATGGTCGATGTTCTCATAATCGTCGCCGACACTGATGCCCATATCGTGCACCAGCATCGTAACCATATCCACCGCAGCATCGATACTATTCTCGAACCCGGTAAAGCACCCCATCAATAGGCAGATCGTCCATGGTGCCGGCATCTTCCGGGATGGTGTGCATCTTGTCAATGATGTATCCAATTTTAGAACGGTACTGCCCCGCACGTTTTCCAGCCATTGGCATCTGCTTTACAGGTATTTTCGTGCTATATTATATTGTTTCCGAAAAGCCGAACTTGCACATTGTGTGTACCTGTGCGGGTTCGAGCATCCTAACGGTTGGGGGTTTTATTGACCATTACGCAAGCACGCTCACACCGATCCGCATCTTAACACCCTCAACATCCCAGTCCTTCACAAGGTCGCCGGACGCCGCCAGGTCACCGATCGTTATTTCACTCGCGCGAACCTCACCCGCAACATATCCTGCCATGCTGTTTAGGAAATCACTCACCCGCGTATCCGAGATCCCCAGCGCAACCTGGATCCAGTCATTGACCTCAAGGTCAAGCTCTTTTCGCATGTCCTGAATACGGCGTATCGCCTCTGCCGCGTAGCCTTCCGCCTCAATCTCTGGCGTGAGCGTGGCATCAACATACACGATGCCATGTGCAAACTCGGAATCAGCAGCAAATTCGGGAACGATGCTCTGGAAATTAACCATCTCACCGGTGATGGTCACAACG
Organism: Methanosarcinales archaeon; assembly: GCA_004211975.1. Classification (GTDB taxonomy): domain Archaea; phylum Halobacteriota; class Methanosarcinia; order Methanosarcinales; family Methanogasteraceae; genus Methanogaster_D. The sequence goes on from RXIK01000034.1 coordinate 885, forward strand.
CCAGCTGTACCCCCGGTAACATCAAGGTCACACGTCCATTCGCCCGCCTCTCCGATCATATCCTTGATGGCTCTTGCATCAGCCCCCCGGATCGCGTCAGCCACCTTTCCAGCGTCCTTCTTGAATGCCGGACCAAGTTTCGCCATATCCGGGACCGCTTCCACCCCAAGTTCATCCCATTCGTCACCAACACCAAGCAAAACAATCTCGTTCGCATGGGTCTGCTCGGTAAGCACGTATTCCAGCGATTCCACCGCCCGCACGATCTCCTTGTTAGCAGGCGCTATCACGATCCGCCTGACCGCCCACCGAAGCTTTCTCTTCACCTTCTGTCGGGCGTTTGCAGCCGCCTCCACAATCCGCCTGACCTCTGCCATGTCTGCCTCAAGCTCCGGATCGATCAGGTCCTCGGCAGGGGCGAGCCAGTCACACGCATGAACTGATTCACGCTTATTCTCCGCGCCCTCAAGGTTCTGGTAGATCGCCTCTGACAGATGAGGCATGAACGGAGCGGTCATACGCGTGATAATTATGAACACATCACAAAGAACCCTGTAAACCGCCAGCTTATCAGGATCGTCCGACTCGTTCCATGTGCGAGGTCGGATCAACTGAATATACCATCTGGAAAGGTCTTCAAGCACAAATTCAAGGATTGCGCGGGTCGCCACATGCAGCTTGTACTCATCCATCGCAGACGTAACCGTCTGCACAAGCGAGTTTGCCCTTGACAGAATCCACCGGTCCTCCTGCCTGAGCGCACCACGTATCGATTCAAACGAGACCGTGCTCGGGTCAAAGCCATCAAGAACCATGTACGGCAGCGGAAACCTGTAGACGTTCCACAAAATGTTTAAAGAACGATGTACAGTTGCAACCTCATCCTGATTGAACTTCAGATCGTCCCACGGCGCATTTGAGGAGAGCAGGTACATGCGCAGCGTATCTGCCCCGAACTTCTCGATCACGGTGTCAGGCGCAACAACGTTACCCAGGCTCTTTGACATCTTGTTCCCGTTTTCGTCCAGCGTGAAACCATGCACAAGCACGTTCTTGTACGGTATCCGGTTGAATGCAACCATGCCCGCGCCAAGTTGCGAATAAAACCAGCCGCGAGTCTGATCATGCCCCTCCACAATAAAATCAGGAGGCCAAAGGGTCTCAAACGCACTCAGAGTGTGCGGATAGTCAAGCGTTGCCCACGAGGCAACCGCAGAATCAAACCAGACATCAAAGACGTCCTCAACACGCCGGCACACCCCACCACACGAACATGCAAAAGTGACCTCATCAACCCACGGGCGATGCAGATCAGGTAGCTCAACACCGCTCCGTGCCTTAAGTTCACCGCCAGTCCCGATCACCTCATACTTCCCGCAGGAGTCACAAACCCAGATCGGAATCGGGACACCCCAGTACCGCTGCCGGGATATGCACCAGTCCCGGGCTCCTGCAACCCAGTCACGAAACCTTGCAGACCCTGCCCAGTCCGGATACCAGCCCACCTTTGCAATCTCATCAAGCATCTGTTCCTTAAGCTGTGAAATCTTCAAAAACCACTGTTCAGTCGCAAGATAGATGATTGGCGTCTTGCACCGCCAACAATGCCCATACCGATGCACAATCGTTTCGCTTGCAAGCAGACACCCACGCTCATCAAGATCACTGGTGACCTGCTTGTCAGCGTCCTTGACATATACACCCTCATAGATGCTTGCATCAATAGTGTACCGCCCGTCAGGTCCAACCGGGCAAAAAGCCGGCAGCCCATACTCCGACCCAAGCTCAAAGTCATCCACACCATGCCCGGGCGCTATGTGCACACACCCGGTGTTCTCAGTGGTCACAAACTCCGCCGGAAACACTTTATGCTCAAATTCAGCCTGTTTCGGCACAATATCAACAAGCGGATGTTTGTACTGCGTTCCAACCAAATCACTACCAGGACACACATCAAGAAGATCATAATCCTGATACTTGCCCGCTCGCAACACCGAATCAACCAGATCAGACGCAACAATCAATACCTCACTTTCACCATCCTTATGCGCCCGCACCTTCGAGTACTCAAAGTCAGGATGCACCGCCACAGCAATATTCGCCGGAATCGTCCACGGAGTCGTGGTCCAGATAACAATGAACGTATTCACCTCATTAATCACCGGAAACTTAACATAAATCGATGAATCAGTCTGGTCACCATACTCAACCTCAGAATCAGCAATCGCGGTCTCGCACCGGGGACACCAGTTCACCACACGCATCCCTTTTTCAAGCAGGCTTTTCTCATCAGCTTGTTTGAGCGTCCACCAAACCGACTCAAGATATTCACGTTTTAAAGTCATGTACGGATCATCCCAGTCAAGCCACACACCAAGACGCTTAAACTGAGAAGTCATCTCAGTCATGTTCTGCACTGCAAAATCCTTACACGTAGACACAAACGAATCAATCCCATACTCCTCAATATCCTTCTTCGTCCTAAAATCAAGTTTCTCTTCAACTTTCACCTCAATCGGAAGCCCATGCATATCCCAACCAGCACGATCAACAACATGATAACCGCGCATAGACCGATACCGCAGAATCGCGTCCTTAATAACCTTATTCCCCGCCGTGCCAAGATGAATGTGCCCCGTGGTATAAGGAGGACCATCCACGAAAAAAAACTGTTTCCCATCCTTCCGCAGGTCTCGAACACACCTGTACGTGTCGTTTTCGCCCCATGCCTGCTGCACCTCGCTTTCTATGGAATTTGCATCATATCGTGCGGTAATCGTTTTCATGTGGGATCTCCTGTGACTCTCGTGATTCTTGTGATCTGATGTCGGCTGGAGAGACATGAAAGTTTCTGTGAGAGCTTTTGTATTTTTTCTGGTTAGTTGAAAATATAAGAAACCGCGGATAAACACATATTTAATCGATCAGTTCATCGTCCCAGTTAAGCTCTAACGCTTCAGCTATAGCATGAAGCACCTCCTGGGGAGTTTCACGCATGTCGCGGGTCTTGACATGCAACACTTTGTAGTCTTGCCCCTGGAGGAATGCGTCTCGGGACGCGTCTTTGGACGAATCCTCGATATGGGTTTCCACCACTTCACCACCTGGTTTAGCGGCTGATTCCCCATCAACCTCGATTACCAGGCGGATTCCGTTATTGTTGAGAACAAAATCGACCTCGGTGTCTTTGATCTGAACATGCACTTTCGGATCCCACCCCTGAGTAATCATCCAGCTGAACAGTTCCAGTTCGTACGGGCTTGTCTCTCGGAGGTCTAATACGGTTTTGACGTAGTTCACCAGCTTACCCAGAATACCCTGTTGCCGTCCACAGAACTCAAGATCACCCACCACGAATAATGCTTCTCTGGCTCTGGTCACCGCTACATTGATAAGGTTATGAGGTTCCTCCACCCACCGGGCAGCACCGTCAGAAATACCTTTCGCCACAACCGGACTGAATATCATAACATCCCTCTCGTCGCCCTGATACTTGTGGGCGGTTCCAACGGTTATATCCATCGTGATAACCCCTATCTCGTCAAGTTTTTCCGAAATAGATAGGGCTTGGCGTTTGAATGGTGTAACAACCCCGATAGTAAACGCACTGAATCCCTCACACGCTCTGAGCTGTTTCACCAGTTCGCAGACAGCATCAACCTCAGGAGGGTTAACCCAGCTACCATATTTTCCCTGTTTGCAACATCCATTCACCTGTCGACCATACACCCCAGCACCAAACGGCATAATGTTGGTTTGGTCGGGATCTTTTCTCAGGCGAAGTCTCTTATGGTATATGTGTTGGTTGGCAAACCCGATGATCAGAGGGTGGCTGCGGTAATGCTCGTTCAGTGAAGTAACATCGGCGTATCGAGACGACATGCACTGAACTGCGGTTTTGTAAACATCATTTCCTGCGTGTCCAAGTAGTCCCAACAACTCAGTATCAGTGATACCAAACCTCGCCGCAAGGGATTTTTCAGCCTCGTAGCCAATAGTCCCGATGGCTGGAAGCTGTTCCGGATCGCCAATGACAACCATTCGTTTGGCACGATGGATCATTGGGAGGAGGTTGGTTAGAGTGCACTGGGTCGCTTCGTCAATCACCAGCAAATCAAACATTCCCGGATACATGGGAATCGACTGTGATGATTGGGCTGTTGTGATCCATATAGGAACAATACGTAGGGCTTTGGCAAAGATTTCGCACGAAAAACTTCCAATCCGGTAAGAATTTCTTGTGTAATGCTGTAACAGCGTCCCCACCGCATCCTGCGCTTCAGCATCGTCAGCCACACGACGAAGCCAAGAATTTTTTGCTATTTCAAAGGATAAACCCTCCAACCGTGCATCTATCCGGGAGATTTCTTCTTTAATCCTGCCTGTGTTGAATGACTCGAAGAGCTTTTGCAAATTATCCGTTTGCCAGTTATTCTCACATCTGTCGATCATCGGCTTGACAATCTGACCGATTCGTACCTTATCATCATGCCCAACAGGAACCGTTTCAAATGCCCTTCTAAGGTGATCGATCGCCCATTTCAACTCTTCATCACGTAGGTTTTCTTTATCGGGTAATGTTGTTTCAGTGTATGATTTCCACCGCCCATCCCTCTCCTCGCAAGCTATCCGGTGTTTCCATAATTCATCATCACCGTCCGGAAGCGCGCGGTAGTCCGCCCTCGCAACCGAAATTGGCGAAGGTTTTCCATCCCACCAATCGGTGATGCGAGAAAGTTCCGGAAGAACTTTCACGGCAGAGACCTCGTGCGCTCGAAACTCCACCTCACAATCTCGCGCTTCGTGCCATGCGTTTAGTAGTGCGGTAACCGACTCGCCACATAGTAACGTTCTGGCAGATACAACATCATCTGATGTGGGATTGGTACTAAGTGCTGATACTGATTTGGCGAAATCATGCCCGAGACCTTTTACCCACGCGTCTTTAATCGGCACTCCTGAAGTCACCGACCGAAACTCTGTTGCCACCTCTCGGAGACGCTCACGGGTTTCTTCTGCAACAACCCTTTTCTGCCAGACCTCGGCAGCATCATCAGCGACACCAGTCTTATCCTTGATAATCTCTGCCAACTTGAGCCACGCGGATAAGTCAGTATCATCAGGGATATCATCAATGAACAATGCCATAGCATTTTCTCGCAAAGTTCCAAGGCGACCCTTGATCTCCTGTTGTATTGTTTTCGTTTCGTCCCACTGATTCCGAATTGCAATCCATTTTCGGGTCAGTTCGATGATTTCACCCATTGTTTCGGCCATCTCACTGATCATATACATGACCGAAAGCGGATAAGCCGGTAGAATTTTGACTTCGATCGACCGGAGTTTTCGAACTCGTTTTCTATGCTGTGACCATGGCCACCAATCAAATGTTCCTTGATGGCGCAAACATTCAGCGGCATACACCGCCAACCATTCAGAAAGAAGATCCGGATCGACCTGAATATCATCCGGAATGTTCGCGTTCCGGATAATGGTGAATTGCTCGTTAAACCGTTTTCTCACAATTTCGAGCTCGGCAATTTTGGGCGATAACTCGTCACATGTGTGTTTAATGTCTTTAACAAGTTGTTGCCCTCTCTGACTCCAATTGCGTGCATCCGCTTCACCGTTCCAATCATTAAACACCTCCTGCCATCCAATTGGCGCAAGCCGTTGTTCTAGGGGTTGTGACAATACAGATTTGTAGCTTTCTAACCACACTTCAATACGTTCGGGTCCGGGACCTGATACAAGCCAGTTCCAGTCGGTGATGGATTTGAGGTTAAGACCCGCCCGTTGAACCGCGCGGTTTCTCATGTCGGCAGAAGCTGCTGCAAGATTCAGGAGTTTTGACCGATCTTGTGAATCCTGCTCAATTCTTTGGCGGCACTCTTCAATCCCTTCAAGCCAATCCCGCAAAGGCTTGGTAATTGTAGTTGTGAAATCATGAGGGTTGATATCATAACCAAGATCTTTGATCTCATGGACATACAGTTCGTGGGCGTCGGTTAGCTCATGGACTACTTCGTGGTATCGCCCATAAGCATTCAAAGCGGATCGGAACGACTCATCCACACGGTGAGGAATTTTACTGTCGAGAAACTCATGAAGCGCTTCTTTTCCCGATAAAAGTTTCTTGTATCGGTCAGTGGTTACGTGGCTATTGTCATTACCACTTGGTTTTGCGTATGCTGCCACACCATTCAAGGTTCTACGAAGAGTATCTCCAATGTTACTCACCTTGCTGGAACCTGCGCGTGCAGCAATTGGAAATTCATTTTCAAAGCGCTCGAAACGCTCACGGACCACGTCAACTGCCTTGTTGTTATTGCTTGCAAAAAGAACGCTTGTTCCATTAGCCCACGCATTCAACAGCAGAGAGATGACCACCTGACTCTTACCACATCCCGGCGGACCACTGATCACAGTCACAGGCGCTGACTTCAGAGCATCAGTCACTGCTTTGTGCTGCGAATCATTCAATGGGGTGATGGGGAGTATATCAATCTGCTTATCTGCACCCTCTGTAGGGGGAATGTCTTCCAACAGCCTTAAACCGCCTACACAGTCCGAATCAGATTCTAACTGCTTTTCAAGTGCCACATAGTCACTCACAAGATGCTTATTGTAGCCAGAAGCCGTAGCAGGGGGTGTGAAGAGAATCCAGTGGGATGCTGGAGGTGATTTGATTTTGTTCAGTTCATAACCAAGTTCCGGGACAACTCTTCCTAATTCTTCAATAAGACACCGTGTCAAATCTTTCTCTTCTATTTCGCTTTTTAAACGTGCCATCTCGATGAGATCTAGTAAAATCTCATCCAGAGGTTTTTCTAACCGGGTTCCCTTTTGTTCCATGAACTCAAAGACCAGAGGAGATATCTCCCAGTTACCTTTCTCCGGAACGATCCGGAACCTATTTTCCGAATCCAATTCAGCGCGTACCTCGCGATAAAGTATAGGTTGCAGATATGACACCCACTTCTTTGAATCTACATGTCGTCTTGTGGACCAACGGGGGTGCCCTATGAACAAAGAATCAAGATCCCCACCACGCATCAACAGCTCTAATGGCTGGCTCACGACCGATTTCTTTGGAATTGACCACGGTCCCGCGAGAGAAGTAGGAAAAAAGTCTTTTATTGGCGACCAGCGCTCTGAATCAAGCGTTCTTGAAGGGAACATGAAGAAAGTTTCCTCCGCCCGGTGAACGATTTCTTTGTGGAATTGTACTACGTTATTCCAGGGAATCTCGCGTTTTGTGTGGGTCATGTCATTTGTCCATGATAGCGCAATTGCAGTTCATGCTGGTCGGGCGAGATACTCTTTTTCGGAGAATTTTTTTTACCATCGAAAAAGAATATATTCCAGATGTTCACACAGGATAACTATAAACTACGCATTAATAAACCCTTTTAGGAGATTTCATCCAAAAGCCGACTTTTTGAGCCAATGGCGGGATCAGTCAATTACGTGGCAGTTTGTTGTGTGCAATTACCAGCAGTCCCCAAACCAATGATTGACTGTGGATGACTAATTGCCACTGACCGGGCTTGCCATTTCGCACAGAAACCAATAATACAATACCCGTGGTACCAGAAGATCACAAGGGCATTGATGAGGAAAATGTGATCTTATGGGCGAAACAACTGATGTAACAAATATTTATGAGCGTTTGGGCGGTCGTGTCACGCTCGACGATTTCATGGCGAAGATTGAAGAGAAAGTCGCGACGATGGGTGGGTTGTGTGATGAAGAGACCGCAGCTCTGCTGGTTGCCCAGGAACTTGGCGCGGATTCACCGGTCATACGAATTGAGGACATTGAGCCCGGTGACAACGTGAGTTTTGCATGTAAGGTGGTCTCGGTCTCTGGCGTGCGTGAGTTCTCGCGTGATGATGGGGGAACTGGCCGGGTTGCGAACATTATGGTTGGGGATGAGACCGGCACACTTCGGATTTCGCTCTGGGACGAACTTGTTGATGTTGTGAAGCGAGGTGAGATTGCGGCAGGAGAGTGCTTGCAGATCAGTGGATACGCAAGAGATGGTTATGGTGGTGGCGTTGAGGTCTCGGTTGGCAGCAAAACCGGGCATCTTGAGGTGGTTGAGCCTGTGCAGGAGATTGAAGTGGCTGAGCGATGGGACTCCATTGCAGACCTGCACGAGTCTGAGTACAACGTCGCCGATGTGAACGTGGTCGGGCAGGTGCTGCATATCGGGGATGTTCGCACCTTTGTGCGCAGGGACAAACCAGACAGCACCGGGCGCGTCGGGAATATCACGATTGGGGATGAGACCGGTAAGATCCGGGTGGTGTTGTGGGATGACCTGGTTGATTTCATGGCATCAGAGAATTTGAATGTTGGTGAGTGCATAGAAATCAGAGGTGGATACACCCGTGAGAACAACTACGACAGTGTGACCGAGATCCAGATTGGGGATCACAGCGGAATTAAGAAAACCGACAAGAAAGTGGACTATGCTGAAAATGTCACACCACTCTCGGATATTGGCGTTGACGAGACCTACACAGTCGTTGGCTACGTCACCGGGCTTGAAGAGACACGAGAGATCACGCGCAACGATGGTAAAGTGTCCAGAGTGTTAAACATCCATATTTCGGACGAATCCGGTAACAACCGGAGCAGAGTTGCGCTCTGGGGAAATCATGCGGATACACCGCTTGATCTTGGAGACCGGATTCAGATAATTGATTGCTACGCAAAATCCGGATGGGGCGGCGGTGTTGAGCTGAGCGTCGGATGGAATAGTTCTATACATGTGATTAATGGCTGAAATATTAGTTGGTTGATCATGTTTTAGTTGTTGATGGGCTTTACATCCTGCTTGAATGCTTCAAGTTCTAACAGGGGTGTAATCTGGCGCATGCGGTGGAATCACTGGCAGCTAAACACGTTCATGCGTGTGTGTTGTTATACTGTAAAGCGAAGCATCACCGAAGACCGGAACATTCCATGCCCTGCGACCCGCTACAGAATCGGGTCGTGTTTGTGTGGATATACCATAGTGTGGGTACAATTGCTCAAGTCAATTATTGCCCGGCAATACTCCATTGGTGATACTCATCAAGATAACAACGGTTACGGCGCGCCAGCACCAGTCCACCGTTGCGATTTGAGGTATATTCACCAGTGTTGAATACGATATTCAATATTCATCACTAACCCCTCTCGCAGATTATAATAATATTGTATACTTTGCATCCGGATTCGAGAGGGTCTGACGCGAGTTTATTCTGGCTGCCAATGTTCAGCATTTCTAAAAACTGGTTGCCCCTATGTAGTATTGAATTCAGATCTTAATTCCCCAACTGCATATATCCCTTTTAGAATTTCACTCCGGGGATATTTAGGTTTGAGATATTCTAAAAGCGAAATTAAATCTTCTTGTTCGCCACCATCCTTTGATAGGAACACTATTGAACTGAATAATTCCAAATCACGCGAACTGTGCTGGTTCAATCGTTTCACTAAATTTAAAAATCTACCAAACGACTCTCCACCGCAATTCTGCAAAAGATCTTCTTTCATTTTATCTAAAAATAATTTACCATCGTTCGATATGGTATAATCATACGTGGTGTATGAACTATTTTTGGATTGTATCTCATTAACAAATCCTGAACTCTGCAGCGTTTCAATTTCACCACTCAGTTCTGACGAGTACACTCCATAATTCGCCCATTTAAACGTTTCGTGGATTGGATAATTCGATTCTTTACAGATATACATTATCTTATGGAATTTTTTCCTTCCTGATAGGGTTCCGCATGCATCGATTACCTTGCATATTACCGCATATTTCTCAAACATATGACCGTTGAACGACATGATCCTCCTCATTAATGACTGTAGCAATCATCTCATATATATCTAATGAAAGCAGGGTGTGAGTGAGTTCCACCGTTTGAATCTAACCAATTCTTACTTATTTTCGGGCATTAGAATCCCCTTAATATCATCTTTACATTCCTCTGGAACGCCCATAATATTTTCGGTCCCAATCCCCAAATATTTCAGATTCGGCAATTTTTCGGAGATGTCCTTATTGCCCTCAACAATGATAGCGTTTAATTGATCTACTGGATCCGGGCTGTATGGATTATAAGCGATTTTTTCACTCCCCTCTATCCACACCAGGTAGTAGTCGGGGCTAAAACCTTTCAACTCCAGGATATTCTTGATATTATCTCTATTATTAAAATAATTCTTTATATTAACATTTTTTATCGGTTTTAGCAATTTTCTGGTCAATAATCTTCTACATAAATCGTTCAATTCCATAAGCCGTGTATTTTTCCACAGTCCAAGCGCATAAAACACATCATTATCAGTCAACTGCACAAACTCATTGACCGATAACGTTTCGTGCTTTAGAGCTTTCTCCAATGTAACAGGAGGGTTAAGATCGCCATTCTTTGCCAAATCACTTGCCAGTTTGAATATATTTCTTAATAATCCCTCACAACAAACCGTTGTTGGATGCATGTAAACCTGATTATACATGTGATATCTGCTTATCAGATAACCCTCAACAGAGTGCAACCCCTTGGTTTGAACATATAGGTCATCCTCAGCATCAGATAACTGTAATGTGCGCAGCACACGTTTAATATCGAATTTTCCACTCGGATTTCCGGTGAATAGAGAATCCCTCTGTAAGAAGTCAAACCTATCCACATCTAGTTGACTACTTATCATTGTATGCAAAAATGCAGGATTAGATGGTTTTATAATTAAATCTGATATCTCTTTTGGGGTAAATATTGATTTGCGGATTTCCTCGTTTATCGTTGTTGCACTATCATTTATAATTCGTTTAGTCCACTCTTCATGGTTTATTCCGGGTGTAAGAACAGATTCAAAAGCATGGGATAATGGGGAATGTCCAATATCATGCAATAAAGCGGCAATCGATACCTTTTCTCCATTGGAATCGTCTTTTCTTCCTAACAAATCATATAATTTCTGGCTTAAATGATAAACGCCCAACGAATGAGAAAAACGAGTGTGGTTCGCACCAGGATATGTCATAAATGAGACGCCAAGTTGTCGAATGTGTTTTAATCTTTGGAATTCTGGGGTGTCTATCAATTTTAAAGCTAATTCATCTTTTTCTAATGAAATAAATCCGTATAATGGATCTCTAATTACTTTTTCCGCCATAAAATAAATGACAGCATTATAATTAATAAATCTTTCTACGGATAATGTCGCGAAAACCACGGTCGCTGAGTACCAATCCGGTAAACCATTGAGCAGGAACTCGTTTTTTGCAGTTAGGATCCCCTTAGTGCTTACCGAAAAATAAAGTAGCAAAGTTGGCGGATGTCACGCCACATCCCCGACATTCGTGCAATTCGTTCATTCGTGCCATTCGTGATCCTTTATGCTGATTTTATCACGAATTTCACGAATGTGCCGAATGCCACGAATTTTAACAGATTGTTTTCTGGCAAGCCCTTAACGAATGACCCGGCATCAAATTATATTTTTTGGCGACCTGTCTTCCGCGGGCATGTTCCACAGATAATCAGGATACCGGCGTGGCGTCCGTTAGATATTTGTTGAATCAATCAAAGAGTATTTCTGTTTCTGTCCGGACGCGGCAGATGAAAACAACAATATAGAACGAAAACGATTCCAATGTCACACCTTAACCGGATCAGGTCCGCTGAAACTGCGAAAAACCATTTGTCCAATCCCATTTTCCTGTGCGTACTGTCAAATACCGATACATGCCAGATTCCAGGCATCTCAGCGGCTGGTGCAACCACTGAACTCAATGATTACACGCCGGCTGCTGATGCCGAGATCGTGGAGTATGGCTGCCCTCGCAGCGCACCAGAGATGCCGATGAAGGAAGGCGGTGCACCAACGCCAGCGGTCATAACCCGCGCTGCGCTGCAACTGACCCGGATGCCCTACCTGTTCATCAATGCCGGACTGCGGTTCGTGCCCGAGGTTCCGGCGATAGACCTCGGTGCCAAGCCCGGGCGGGATATCAGGCAGGGCAATGCGGTATCGCGCCCGGACGTGATTTACGCAAACGCTTGCCGGATTGGCTCACAGATCGGAAAGCTATCCGGCTCAGTCATCATTGGCGAGAGCATTCCTGGCGGCACAACCACCGCTCTTGGCGTGCTGACCGCTCTTGGATACAATTATGGGGTTAGCAGCAGTTTTTCGGCAAATCCACTCGAAATCAAACGCGATGTCGTGCGACAGGGCATTAACGCATCAGTCATCACCATAAGCGATGCACGCGATGACCCTATGCAAGCCATAGCAGCAGTTGGTGACCCAATGATGCCAGCAGTCGCAGGCATGGTCGCAGGCATAATTTCCAGCGTCGACGCAGGTTCGGATACAGGCACTCAGGATCATGACATCATTCTTGCAGGCGGCACCCAGATGGCTGCGGTCTATGCAATAATGAAACATCTGGGCATGGATATGGGCAGAATCTCGATTGCAACCACAAAATACGTGTATCATGACCGATCGGTCGATTTAGATGTGGCAACTCAGGATCTTGGCTGCCACATCAATGTTGTGGATCCGGGGTTCGCGGATTCACGTCTTTCGGGCTTGCGCAAATACGATGCAGGCGAAGTCAAGGAGGGCGTTGGTGCCGGGGGCATGATGTACGCCGCAGGCATCCTGGGCATCGACCGGAAGACCCTGCTTGGCAAGATTGAGGCGGTGTATGCGGAGTTACTCACTTGCGTTAATTCAGAATAGCGGAGAGCTGCAAACATCCCCCCGGTTAATTTCGTGAAATCCTGGTTTTGTCGCATCAGCTAAACACATACCAATTTCAGAACAGGTCGATGACCCGCTGTGACAGCGCCACGCTCTTCTCAACAGATGTCATCATCGTGTCAGCCCGCACGATCTTGACACCATCAGCCCCCTGGATAGTGCCGATCCGGTCATCGCTATCAATCACGAAAGTGTCCAGAAAGTCATGATAACACCCCATCACACCGGCTGATGAAACATCATATCCACACGCACACATGAGCTTGCCAGCAGGTCCGCTGACCGGTGCACTTCCAATGATCGGGCTTATTGCAACCACCTGTTTCTCGCGCAAAATCTCACGCATCCCCTGAAGCCTAATTATCGGACCGATGCTCGTGATCGGGTTGCTTGGACCAATAATCACGCGATCATCATTGTCAAATGCTGCAAGCACCGCATCAGACGGCACCGCACCCCCAATTCCACGAATCCGGACGCCAAGCACATCAGGTTCGCCCGCATTTGTGATCCAGTACTCCTGAAAGTGCATCTCCCCATCCGGCGTGGCGATGTGCGTTGCCACCTTGCAATCGGTCATTGGCAGGATATTTGCGCCAATTCCAAAGCGACGCGCCAGCTCAGAGATCGCTTCAGTCAGCGTAGCGCCACCACGAAGCAGATCGGATCGCATGATATGAGTTGCACGGTCAACATCCCCGATCCGCATGGTTTCGTTACCCCCGGCTTTCCGGAGTGCTTCGTTAGTGGCAAACGTATCATCACGAACACCCCACCACTTTTCAGCATCTATCATGTCTGCAAAAAGATACAGGACCGTGTCAACGTCGGGACAAACAAGATTTCCGGAGACGTGCGTGTCCTCCGCCGTGTTCACAATCACGGTCAGGTCCTCGTCCGGGATAATGTTTCGCAGCCCTGCAAGGAGTTTCGGTGTTCCGGTTCCGCCGGATAATATAATCATGGGAGTCTGGTTGTAGCGCATTAGAGGAGCAGTTCTACCAACAAATACTTTGCCCATCAGAGGGGGTGTCACATTAGGTGGTGCTTGGGTCATATCCTTGCAGGTGGTGCTATCGGATGAGCTCAAATATAGCATGAAATCTCTTGAATGGATCGAGTTCTTTGGTAAATAACCTGTAATCTGTGTCCATCTGTGAAATCTGTGGCTGACAAAAGTTTTTAGCCACAGATT
>RXIK01000151.1 GCA_004211975.1 Methanosarcinales archaeon
CACATAACTACAAGAAATCAGGTTGTGGTCAGCACAATAACCTGGTGTCAATGCGGGATATAATTCCCGCACTCTTTTTCCCGGTTCAACATCCAAGTAATTCTCGTCATCGTTCTTCCTGATGTTGATATGTGTTGGAAGCCAATCACAGAACAAGTCTCCGTGAACATCTTTGAAGCGATCCTAACAGCTAATGCTGCTGCTTTTTTCCGTTAATCATATTATTCACTCAAGCTGGATGCATGTATGCACAGTTATTAAATTTGCATGATTCGACAAAAACAAGCGGTGCCCTGCAACCATCATCACCCCACCCACGGGCTCGGGCTCACGAAACCACATCCGCCAAAACATTCTTCAAACAATTTTTCCCGGGTTATGAACATGGCATCAATTGTGCTTACGCAGGAACCCTTGGGAGCTGACGAAATGAGATGTATAAATTTCGTTTTTATCCGTAAGATTTATAGGGTACAATTACATCTTCAGAACTGGTGATATCTCATGAAAGATTTAGCAGTGAAGGTACTGGACGAAGCCGATGATGAATTCGTCGAAATATTAATCAAACAAGGACTGAAACGGAAAACCGCCAAGGTGCTGGCATATCTAAAATGTGTCGACAAGGTGAAATCAAAAGACCTTGAGGTTGGCGCAGATCTCAGGCAGCCCGAGGTCAGTTCTGCGATGCAAGAACTACGTGAAAGCGACTGGGTCAACGAAACCGACGAGAAAAAGCCGGGAAAAGGTCGTCCCTACAAGGTATACTCACTTAACGTGCCCATTGGACAAATTATAGAGAAACTAGAAGAGAAACAGAAGATTGAAGCCCGAGAAACAATGAAAAACATCGAACGACTGAAAGCACTAAGTGCATAATGCACTAACAACTCCGCAGGCAGCAGTTGGGGTGATCAATGTGTGCTGAAGACAATGGAAGCAACAATGGCGCGCACCCACCCCCTGCTGATTTCTCTCTGAAACAATGCTCTCCACCACTTTCTGCTGATTTACAGCAACCATCCCCGGGACTTTCTGTGAACAAAACAGCCAGACCGCCCCAACAGCATGTTTCCGCAGATCCGCCCCCTCGCCCCCCGTCATCACTGCCAGTAGCACGACGGCGGCATCTCCAGCGTTCTTTGTGCGTTTACAGAAAACATCCCCCGGGACTTTCTGTAGTGGAGACTTGATATGACTCCGCTCAAATATTTTTTTTGGGGTGTGTTCCAGGCGGGATCACCCTGCAATCATAACAATCCTCTATATGGGACGGTCACGCCATCCGGAGTTACATGAGGTTCCATGAATTTGTTCAAGTGAGTTGCAGGAGAAATCGGTGTAATCTGTGTTAATCTGTGGCTAAAAACTTTTGTCAGCCACAGATTTCACAGATGGACACAGATTACAGGTTATTTACCAAAGAACTCGATCCATTCAAGAGATTTCATGCTATATTTAAGCTCATCCGACCGCGCCACCTGCAAGGATATAACCCCAGCACCACATAATGTGACACCCCCCTCTATATGCATTCGATACCGAAGATATATTGATTGTTTTCATGTGTTGCCTGCGGACTAACAGATCATATTGTTCGACGCAGATACCGTGTCCCCTGGTCTGCCACAATTGTTCGCTGCCCGTCCCGCCCGCAAACTCCCACGGAATCATCGGATCACTGGAAGTCACACCACACCAGGGTCAAGCAGCACAAAGTTTATGATCGCCCGCGAAAAAGTGTGTTTGATGAATAAGATACGAGCCACGGTTTCCGGAACGATTCAGAATGTGGGTTACCGGGCGAAGGTCATCAGGATCGCAAGAGGCTTTGGGTTGACCGGGTTCATCCAGAATCTTGATGATGGGCGGGTCAGGATAATCGCGGAAAGTGAAAACGGCGATTTTGAAAAGTTTATTGATGCAATACGGATTAAAAACACCCTGATTAACGTTCTTGATGTTGAAGTGGGGTATGCTGATGCCACCGGCGACTTTGCTGATTTCTACAAACTCGTGGGCGGTGGGGAGACTGACGAGAGGCTGGACACAGCTGCTGAATATCTCAAGAAACTGATTAGTGTCACAGAAAATGGGTTTTCGGCGATGACCGGAGAGATGCGAAGTGGATTTGAGAATCTTGGCACCAAGATGGACGTGATGCTCGATAAGCAGAGCGAGACCACAAGGGAGATCCAGGGATTAAGAGAAGCACAGAGCGAGACCACAAGCGAGATCCGGGGATTGAGAGAAGCACAGAGCGAGACCACAAGGGAGATCCGGGGATTAAGAGAAGCACAGAGCGAGACCACAAGGGAGATCCGGGGATTGAGAGAAGCACAGAGCGAGACCACAAGGGAGATCCGGGGATTGAGAGAAGCACAGAGTGAGACCACAGGGGAGATCCGGGGATTGAGAGAGGATATGAAAAGTTACATGGACCGGAAAATTGGGGAGATTGAAGGTGAACTGGACGTAATAAAGAGCGCATTGAAAGCCAGTGGGATGCTCAATTAAGGCTCGGCAAGACCTGCCGCCACACATTTTGAAAATTGAACCGTCGGGCGGGCGCTTCCCGTGTCGCATGGTCCGGCGGCGTGCTCTCGCGTGTGTGTCCATCGCGGATGTCTGTCTCCGTACCTCGTCATCCGTCGTCCACGCACTACATTGCCTCAATGAACTTTTATGTACCTGCTGGAGTCATAGAATCACAACCAATGAATGTGATTGTGCTGGATTCCGATGCGTTAATCAAACTGACTGAAGCGAATTGTCTCGAAAAAATTCTCGGTGCACTCAATTGTTTTATTTCCGGAGATGTCTGTGAAGAAGCCGTAGTTAGTGGGGTGAGGCGGTTTTACGAGGATGCTTTTCAAATAGATAGATGGGTTTGGGGTGGTAAATTAACGGTTGAAGAAACCGTAAACAATAAAATAGCACAGGACGTTCTGAAGGGGAGTAAACTCGGTAAAGGCGAGAGTAGCACCCTGCACCTCTTTTTTAACAATGAGTGCCTCATCGATAATCAGTGATGATAGGGTGTTTTTAAACATACTTCAACGGAATAACGTACCGTTCATCATCCCAACGGACTTGATAGTACGATTATATGAACTTAGAATAATAACTGTTGAAGAATTTAAAGGGGGGATGGAAATGATTAAACCGTATGTAAGTGCTTACCGAAAAATAAAGTAGCAAAGTTGGCTGATGTCACACTACATCCCCGACATTCGTGCGATTCATTCATTCGTGCCATTCGTGATCCTTTATGCTGATTTTATCACGAATTTCACGAAAGTGCCGAATGCCACGAATTTTAACAGATTGTTTTCTGGCAAGCCCTAAGCAAACATAATTACGATAAGGCAAAGAACAATCAGGAGGCTTGATAATGGAAGCTGCACCCTATCCACTGCAGATACCGAAGAACATTATGACGTTAGTCAATTTAAGGACCGAGGAAGAGCATGTAGACGAATCAACCGCGCTCACGCAACTTTTATTCATGGGGGCGCAGGATTATGTTGTGGAGTTGTATGACAAAGGAAGAATCTCGTTGGGCAGAGCCGCTGACATGCTTGGTGTGAGCACATTTGACATCATAGCAATTGCCAGAGAACGTGGGATTCAGATTGGTGCAACAGAAGAACAGCAGAAAAAAAGCAGAGAAACTGCAACATCTCTTGTGATATGAGTTCATATCGCCGAACTGGTAGGTGGACACGGCTTTTCATCTGCCTCAATCGGTCTGTCTGCCATGGAACCCCCACAATTGCGAAAAAAAGAAAACGCGATCCGGGCGGGCGCTTTCCCGCGATCCTGTTGTTCGGCGCAGATGCCCGCCGGGTATGCCGGTCGACTTGATTGCTGGCAGTCACAGTGTAGCAACGAGACGCCCACATGACAATATCTTTTTAATCTTAGAGGACAACATTAATCATGGTGATTGTCATGAAAATGAAAACAGTGTACAAAGATAGAGGAGTTACAAGAATGACGCTCAAATCGCTTGGGGGTGATGGGGTTATGGAGGAACGCGTTTCAGAAGAGGAGTTTTTTGAGATACAGAAATTGAAAGATGGATCTGTGATGGGAGAGCATATAGAGTGGGAGAAATTGAAAAAAGAACTATCTGTGTGAAGTTTTATGTACAAAGTAGTTGTTCACAAGAGAGTTGCTAAAAATATCAAACACATTCCAAAAGTACATTTGCGAAAGCTATCTTCGCTATTGGAAGTTTTGAAGACAGATCAACTCCCTTGGCGAGATTTTGATTTAAAGAAGATAATGGGTGCAGATTCTACATACAGAGTTAGGATTGGGGATTATAGAGTCGTTTATTTCGTTGAAACGGAGAATGAAACTGTGCACATCTTAAAATTTGAACACAGAGATAAAGTTTATTGAAAGTATAGCGCATCCAATAATACAATGCTAAAAAGCGCTGCCGTCCGCCGGATCCACCGCTATTGTTCGCTGCCCGTCCCGCCCGCGATTGTCCGCTGGCACGCTCTTCGCCCCGTCGCATTCGCGTGGTGCCGTGATCTCGATGCCGCCCGTTCCCATGAATCATCAGCATGGACTCACAAACGTATGGGAATACCATAAATCGCACGAAGCAAAAAAGAAAACGCGATCCGGGCGGGCGGGCGCTTTCCCGTGATCCCGTCGTTCGGCGCAAATATCATCGGGGGTTGCCGTCGCCCCTGCCAGCGGGCTGACTCAAGCGTGCGAACATTTTATGTGCCGCAGGTCTAAGCCCAATACATGGATGCCGCAGTTGCTGAACCACCGAACCCCACAGCTGGATACGTAGGTAGAAGCATCGAAGAAC
>RXIK01000152.1 GCA_004211975.1 Methanosarcinales archaeon
TCGGGGATGTAGCGTGACATCAGCCAACTTTGCTACTTTATTTTTCGGTAAGCACTTAGAGTCAGGGGGCGGGGCGCGGATCAGCCAGTTTCCACATCCTGCAGTATCATGAGCGCATCCAGTGATGTTATGCTGCTGTCTCTGTTAATGTCCGCATTGTCGCTGTACTCTCCGTTTACCGCCATTCTGAGTGTGATCGCAGCATCGGCTGGCGTGATCCTGCCGTCTCCATTAAGATCGCCGCGTTGTTCACTGCATGCTTCGTTGTAGAGTGTGTGAAGGACGTCTGCAATAGCGTTGGTCGCAAGGTTAAGTGATTCGCCGCACTCGTCCCGGAACTCGGGGTTGCTCCAGTTGTAGTGTGAATCCATCCATGTGCACCCGTGTCCCTCGGACTCTGCGTCAAACGTTGTGTCATTTGCCACATAGATGGTTGCGTTGTATGCGGTCACTATCTCCAGGGTTCCGTCAAACCTGATGTATGGATCGAACGCTTCTGACGCGTTGCTACCTGTTCTGCGCCGCACATAGCTCTCGTAGTCGCCGTGATGCACTTCCGCGTCCCAGTCCGTTTTTTTACCCATCACGTGTCCGAAGACCGCCACATCAGCGATGTAGTGTGTCATAATGCCAGCGTACTTTGACGCGTTCACCTGATCGCCTGTTTTCAGGAACGCTATTGTGTTGTTGTAGATATCCTGCGCTCTTGTTGCTGACGCATCATCCATCAGACTGCCGTTTTCGTAGAAATAAACGTGGTGTCTGGATGTGTCGCCTATGCCATCGTCCGGGCGTGAGTTGTCCGGTAGTTCAGTGCCATATAGATACCAGTTGAGGTTGTTGTCTATGTACTGTCGCTCAGTAGGTGGCAGAAAGTCAAGCGCGTGTTCTGCAATCCAGTCGTGTGTGCCGTACTGAACATCACCTGGATTGTCGCTGTATCCGCCATTTGACCATGCACTTACTGGTGCGCAGCAGCACGAAATTGATGCGGATACAATAGTTACAATTATGCATATATGTTGTTTTGTGTTATACATATTAATTTGGTAGTTTAATCGCAAAATAGTTATATACTTTTGTCTAATGCTATTTTGACACGGGCGATCAAAATTCTGAGGATGTTTGAAGATATCGGGGAGTGCGCGTGCCAAATGGGAATGGATGCCAATCTAACTAACCATCGAAAGGCTTAAGTATGATTATGGATAAATAGACTTACCGATAAATCGTAATGTCAGAAAATCAATAGAAGAATTGGGATCATGACGATACTAACAATGCCAGATGGAACTGAAATATACTATGAAACCCATGGTGACCGGACAGGGGCACCTGTGGTTCTAGTACATGGTCTCGGCGCAGACCATTCTATGCGGGATTGCCAGATACGAAAATATCCGGAGATTGCGATCTTTTCAATCGTCCCTGATGTGAGGTGGCATGGTAGGTCCACAGACGCGGGGAGGTTTCAAATCAAAGACTGCGCCCGAGATATCGCAGAAATTCTTGAGTTAACAGGTCTGAAACGCGCATCAATTGTTGGGGTGAGCATGGGCGGACTCATAGCCCAGCGGTTCGCAATCGATTTTCCAGAGAGGGTCAAAAAACTCGTAATCGTCGATAGTTTCAGTAGCATTGGTGGATATGCGATGCAGTTCAACAGCAAGCTTGCATTGCTACTAACAAAACTTTTTTCCAGGGCAGCCCTGATAAAATTTATAAACTCTGCATATCGAGGAAATGGTGAGGCGATGCAGAATATACGGGAATATTTCAGGGAACAGATATTGGCACAGGAGATAAACAAAATCGCGAAGGTGAGAGAAGAAGTGAACCGGTTTGATGTGCTCCACGAACTCGGGACTGTTCGGGCGCCCACACTGGTTCTCGTTGGCGATCATCATGGAATGATGGCGGTTAAGATGGCAGAAAAGACGGCAAAACACATCAAAAACGCACGATTCGAGGTCTTGAAGGGAGGAGGAGGCGGAGATCCTTCAAACATGATGGTTCCGGATCTGTTCGATTGCAAAGTCACGGAATTCATCAAACGGTAACATGCTATGTCCCACAAAAAATTCACAATCCTCATAATTGCAGCGCTTCTCATTGTCGTTGTGGCATGTTTTGGGCATGCCACCAACCGGGAAGTTGAGAAGCTTGTGCATCAACAGTTCAACGAGCAGCAACTACTCCGCACAAGGCAATCTGCGGCTGGAATTGAGAGTTTTCTCGATGAAAAGATCATTCTTGTTGAGATGCTGGCAGCAGAGGTGGCGGACGAATCGCCTGAGAACATGACCGACCATTTCATGCTGCTGTATCAGAAATCAGGCGGTTTCTCGTCAATCGGGTTTGTGAATAGCGATGGCGTGATCGCATCGGGCTACCCGATAGAGGCTACGGCAATCGGGCTGGATCTACATGCAACACAGAGGGACGCACCATTTGATCGTGCCAGACTGAGTGGGAAAACGTACACCACCACCCCAATGCTGCTGGTTCAGGGCGTGGTCGGATCAAACATCGGGGTGCCGGTGTATTCGGACGGCGAATTCAAAGGCGTCGTCTTTGCAACCATTGAGATATCAACGCTATCCGAGCGATACCTTGCCGGCGTGCTTCCCGAAGGGCGCGGATACATATACCTGATTACAAAGTCCGGACGGTCCCTATACGATGGGGCACATAAGGAAATGGCTGGCAAAAAATACATCGGATATTTCTGCGGCAACAATTCGTCTTACGCAGACATCCTGCGGGAGCAGATGCAAGGAAAAGAGGGCGCCGGATACTATTTTGATGAAACAACAGGCGAACAGCGGATCGTGTCATACACTACGGTTTTCTGGCGTGACTATGTCTGGTCAGTTGCAACAAGCGTTCCTGTAAGCGAAGCAGAGGCATTAATACATTCAGTCTACCGGAAAGAGATACTCCTCCTCGCAATCGTCATCGCAATCATCCTTGCCGGAAGCGGCAGCATCATACTGCTATTCTCCGGATGGAACAAAGAACTGGAACGTGAGGTTAAGATGAAGACCGAGGACCTGAGAATGTCAAACACAGAACTTGCGTCAGCAAACACTAAATTAAGGGAGCTTGACCGACTGAAATCCGAGTTTATCTCCATGGTCTCCCACGAACTTAAAACACCACTAACATCCATAAAAATCTCGATGGATGTCGTAAACTCGCTATCCAATTCAGAAACCGACGCCCGCACAAGAGATGAGATGCTGCAAATCATCAACCGCAACATAGAACGGCAGAAGCGGCTTGTAAACGACCTCCTTGATATCTCCCGAATCGAGACTGGAAACCTAAAACTACATCTTGAACCCGTGGATCTGCACGCTACCATCAGAGAATCGGCTGAAAGCATGAAAGATCTTGCAGACAAGGAAGGAATTCCGATTATCACAGATTTACAAGGCGAATCTCCAGAGATCTCCGGAGATCATGATCGGCTAGTGCAGGTATTCATTAACCTCATCGGAAACGCACTGAAATTTACAGGGAGTGGCGAGATCCGCATTCAGGCACAGATGATTGGCGGACACCCTGAGATCCGGGTGAGCGACACCGGAATCGGGATCCCTGCGGAAGAACTGGACACGATCTTTGGCAAGTTCCATCAGGTCGATTCGGGATTAACACGCGAGGTCGGCGGCACGGGTCTCGGACTTGCGATCTGCAAGGGAATCGTTGAGGGTCATGGCGGGCGCATCAGGGCTGAGAGCAAGGTAGGGGAAGGGAGCACGTTTGTTGTTGTGCTGCCAGGTGGCAAGGCACAGTGAATACTTGACGCTTGTGAAACTGTTTCTGCTCAGGTGAGTTCATGGTTGTTTCGATCCGTAGACCGGGGCATTACCCGTGCAATTATCAGGGTCTTTGGAACGATGATTGCTTCCCATCCGGAAGAGTGCCAAAACCTATACGCCCCCCCGCTCCACAACCTCTCCGTCAGCCAGCCAGATCACCCGGGTCCCAAGATCCACCGTTCTCGGGGCTCGTGCGTAACCACCAGGATCGTCTGCCCCATATCCCGGAACAGCTTCCGGAACAACTCAAGAATCTGCCTCGACGAGACGCTGTCCCGATTCGCGGTCGGCTCATCAGCAAAGAGAATCTTTGGCTTGTTGATGAGCGGTACGCACAATCGCAAGTGCGCTGCTGCGGTCCGTCTGATAGCTCTCGCGGGCAGGCACACATTCTCAATATGCAGGTGGTTGATGCCCTTGGGTGTGATATCGGTCACCGATGATGGTAAGAGTTGTTGGGACTCAGATGCGAAAACGCTTAACACCAGAAACAACATAAGATATATTGATGCTTGAAGTATCTGAATATCTGATAAAAAAAGAACTGGAAATTATCCCGAACACCGGATTCTATAAAAATGAAGAGGATTTTGTAAACGACGCCATCAACACGCTTCTGGCTGCAAGAAAAGACTTGAGGATATCGATCGCATGTGAACTGTACAGAAAGGATGCGGTTTCTCTCGGGAAAGCATGCGAGATTGCGTCGCTTGATATCGAGGAGATGAAAGAGGTTTTGCACGAGCGGGGGATCGTGCGGAAGGTACACACAACGCCTGTTGAGATAGAGGCGATGGCAAGAGAGGCTATCAAACGTTCCGGGCGATAGGATGCACATCATAGTCGATACTGATTTCTTGAGCTCTTTTTTGAAAATTGGCAGATTGGAACTCGTAAAGGAGTTCTTTGGCGAGGAAAATATACATATCCCCGTTGCAGTTCTGTATGAAATTGCGAAGACTGATTTGATCACCGATCTGTTAGATAAGCATTGGATA